>DYOJ01000023.1:13269-15993 GCA_020720705.1 Acetofilamentum sp. | reverse complement strand
CGTAAATTGTAGCATAATTCTGTCAAAAATACTTTTCTGAGTAGCCTCTGTCATGTTTTTGGTCGTTCACATCAATAAACTTTTTGAAATGAGCGTGAAATAGCCTTATTTTGCCGAAAATTTCACAAATATGAAAACAGTATTTTTTACGCTCGCTCTGGCAGCTCTTATTTTTTTTGCGGGATGCAAATCGGAACCTGAAATTGATTACGACGTGGTCATCAAAACAGAATTCGGCGACATGAAGGTAAAACTTTTTGACGAAACACCGAAACACAAAGCAAACTTTTTGAAATTAGCTACCGAAGGCTATTACAACGACCAGCTTTTTCACCGCGTTATCAAGGAATTTATGATTCAGGGCGGCGACCCGGATTCTAAGACAGCCAAACCGGACGATATGCTCGGCGCAGGCGGACCCGGCTACACCTTGCCGGCAGAATTTAATCCGAATTTGTTTCACCGAAAAGGCGCATTGGCGGCAGCGCGTCAATCAGATCAAATGAATCCGAAAAAAGAATCATCCGGTTCACAATATTATATCGTGCAAGGCAAAGTCTATTCAACTGAGGAGTTATCGGCACTCGAAGGACAAATTGCGCAAGGCAAAAAGGGCAATGCAGTTGGAAACTATATTCGCAATACCCCGGAAATGTTGGCGAAATTTCAAGAAATGCAAGCCAACGGCGAATTTGAAAAAATGGATTCAATCGCAATGGAAATCGAAGCAAAACTCGTAGCCGAAATGGGCGCAGATGCTTTCAAATTTTCAATTCCGGATTCTATGCGTAAAATTTATACAACCATAGGCGGAACTCCGTTTTTGGATAATGAATACACGGTTTTCGGTCAAGTGGTGGACGGTTTAAACGTGATTGATTCTCTTGCAAAAGTGAACGTAAACGGACAAAGTCGCCCCGTGAAAGACATCAAAATGACCATTGAATTAAAAAAATAATCATCTTCGTTTTCGGAGAATATGAACCAAACGACCACACACACTATCGCCGTAAGGGACACCCTGCTGATTGCAGCGGCGGCGATAGTGCTGTTTGTGCCGTTTACCGGACGAACGCATTTATTTGATTGGGACGAAATCAATTTTGCGGAATCGGCACGCGAAATGATTGTTACCGGCGATTATCTGAATGTCAGAATCAATTTTGAACTTTTTTGGGAAAAACCGCCGCTGTTTATTTGGATGCAGGTTTTGAGCATGAAACTCTTTGGTATCAATGAATTTGCCGCACGAATCCCGAATGCAGTCGCCGGAATTTTGACCTTGAGTTTGCTCTACAATGCGGGCAGAACCCTGTTTAACCGCCGATTCGGTTTACTTTGGGCACTTGTATATGCAGGCTCGATGTTGCCACATTTTTACTTCAAATCCGGATTGATTGACCCTTGGTTTAATCTGTTTATTTTCAGTGGGATATGGGCGTTTATTCGTTTTTTGGAAACCAACTCGGAGCGTTTAAGTCTGATAGTTCTTTCTGCCGCCCTCATAGGTTTAGGCACACTTACAAAAGGTCCTGTCGCATTGCTGATGTTTTTGCTGAGCGGATTTGTATTTTTAATTTTGAAAAAACTTAAACTGAAACTCGGCTTCAAAGCTCTGTTTTTTTACATCGTTACCTACCTTTTTGTGGGCGGATTTTGGTTTATTTTGCAAGCCCTTGCCGGAAATACGGAAATCTTGATAGACTTTTTCAACTATCAAGTCGAGTTGTTCGGACAAAAAGTTGCCGGGCACGGCGGATTTCCGGGTTATCACGTCGCAGTGTTGCTTGCCGGTGTTTTCCCTGCCTCATTGTTTATGCTGAAATCGTTTAAGAAAAACGAAACTGATTCCCTACCGCAGAAACTCTACAAACAATGGATGATGATTTTGTTTTGGGTTGTATTGGTTGTGTTTAGCGTTGCCAAAACCAAGATCGTGCATTATTCATCGCTTGCTTATTTTCCGCTTTCGTTTTTAGCAGTATATGCCATTCACAAAACATCCGAAAAAGCGTTGCCGGAGCGCAAATCTGTAAGTTTCGGCATTCTATTTTTTGCAGTCGTTTGGGGAACTCTCGTTTCGGCACTTCCGATAATTGATAAATACAAAACGGAACTTATCGAAAGCGGAAAAATTCGTGATAAATTCACGACGGCAAACCTCACTGCCGATGCCGATTGGTCAGGCTTTGAATGGCTGTTCGGCTTATTTTTAATTGCAGGCATCGTTGTTTCACTGACGATTTTCAGAGAACATTATTTAAAAAAAATTACTGGAATATTTTTGACTTCATTAATTTTCGTAAACCTGACAACATTATTTGTTACGCCGCGCATCGAAAAATACTCCCAAAATGCTGCGATTGAATTTCTCGAAAACCATCAGAACCACAATTATTCATTTTACACATTCGGTTACAAAAGTTACGCCGACTACTTTTACGGGCGTATCACACCGGCACAAAGCATAAAATCCGAAAAAGAATTATCGGATACCATTCGAACAATTTTTGTATTAACCAAAATTACAAAAACAGAAAAATTTGAATCTCAATATCCTGATTATCAAAAACTTTACGAGAAGAACGGCTTTGTGTTTTATACAAATAAATAGTGTTTGTCAGAAAACATGTAGATATTTGAAATTATGTAAGCTATAGTCATTTTTTCAATCGAAGGTTTTGTCATTTAGTGGTCATTTAGTGGTCATTTAGTGGTCATTTA
>DYOJ01000023.1:0-13169 GCA_020720705.1 Acetofilamentum sp. | reverse complement strand
ATTTAGTGGTCATTTAGTGGTCATTTATTGTTTTTATTTAGTTTTTATTTAGTTTCAATCGATTTTCTACTGTATTTCTACAGAATTTCTTAATAACATTCAAGTCGAAATATTTATATAACACAAAGACATTCAATTAGTTAATAGCTTTAACAAAAACTAAATATCAAGAAGTTATACTATCTTTTTTTGGCTAAAAATCTGTATGTAACTTATTGCAATTGTGTAATTTGTGCCTAAAATTTAACGAAGCACGGAAAGAATTACCATAACAAAAAATAAACCAATCCAACGGCACGTCCTATACCAAGCCGATAAATGCATCCAAACTTTCCGGATTTACAAGAGCTTCGCGATTGCCTACAGTTTGCCCGTGTATGATTTTTTTCACAGCCAATTCTACTTTTTTTCCGTTTAATGTGTACGGAATATCGGGAACGGCACGAATAATCGCAGGCACATGTCGCGGACTGCAACCGACAGATATTGTTTTTCGGATGTTCTGTTCCAATTCGGGCGATAATTTTACGTTGTCGGTCAATTTTACAAACAGAACAACTTGTTCATCTTGTTCGTTTCGTTTCCCGACCACCACACAATCGTCAAGTTCTGACAAATTTGCCAAAACATTGTAAATCTCAGCCGTTCCGATACGCACGCCTTGCGGATTAAGCGTAGCATCCGAGCGTCCGTGAATGACAAATCCGCCGGATTTAGTTTCAGAACAAAAATCGCCATGATGCCAAACACCTGCAAATTCTTCAAAATATGCCTTTTGATATTTTAAGCCGCCGGCATCGTTCCAAAATCCGGAAGGCATTGAGGGAAAAGCCGTTCTGCAAACAAGCTCACCTTGCTCGTTGATAACTTGTTTCCCCCGAAAATCAAAACAAGCCACATCCATACCCAAACCTTTGCATTGTATTTCGCCTCGCCTGACGGGCAAAATCGGGTTTCCGAGAACAAAGCACGAAATAATATCCGTCCCGCCGGAAATTGAAGCCAATTGCACATCCGATTTCCATTTATCATACACAAAATCAAAACTTTCGGCACTCAGCGGCGAACCAGTAGAAGCAATTGTCCGCAAAAATTTATAGTCGGAAATGGTGTTAGGAATTATGTTTTCAGATTCCAAGGCTGAAATATATTTAGCACTTGTTCCGAAAAAAGTAACGTCCAATTCGTGTGCCAATTTGAGCAAAGCATCAGGTGCGGGATAAAACGGATTGCCGTCAAAAAGCACAAGCGATGCACCGGTGGCAAGCGCACTTACAAGCCAATTCCACATCATCCAACCACAAGTAGTGTAATAAAACACAATGTCATTATGCTTAATATCAGAATGTAAGAGATGTTCTTTGAGATGCTGAATCAGTGTTCCGCCGGCAGTATGTACGATACTTTTGGGCAACCCCGTAGTACCTGATGAATACAAAATAAAAAGCGGATGTGAGAATGGAACATGCTCAAAACAAAGAGCTTCGTGTGTATCGCAAACAAAATCGTCCCACAAAATAGAGTTTTTTATCAATGAGCAATCAGCCGTTCCGATGTAAGTAACCAAAATAACGGCAGAAACTGTGGGCAGTTCACTTTGGATTTCGTTGATTTTTAATTGTATATCAATCGGTTTACCTTTGTAAAAATATCCGTCGGCAACTAAAATCAACTTAGGTTCAATTTGTTGAAATCGGTCTAAAATACCGCGAGTTCCAAAATCCGGCGATACCGATGACCACACAGCACCGACAGATGCGGCGGCAAGCATAAGCACAACAGTTTCAGGCATATTGGGCATGACCGCAGCAATTCTGTCGCCGGGTAAAATTCCTTTATTTCGTATTGCTTCCGAAGCTCTGCGCACACTTTCTCTTAATTCGCGAAAAGTCAATTGTTTTGATACGCTTGCTTCGCCTCTGAAATACAAAGCAACTGCATCATCGTTTCGAGACAATAAATTTTCGGCATAATTTAATTTTGCGCCTTCAAACCAATTCGCCCCGGGCATCTTCTTTGGATTGTCAATTATCGTTATCGGTTTTTCATGAACTATCAGTCTTGAAAACTCAGCAAATTCAGCCCAAAACAGGTCGGGATAAGTTACACTCCAGAGGTGGAAATTTGAGTACTCGGCTTTTCCAAAATTGAATTTAAGCGCACAGTGTTCCATGAATTTATACATCGCAGATTGTTCGACGCGAGTTTGCTTCGGTTGCCAAAGTATTTTATTGTTGCTCATGTTTCCCGATTTATAAGTTATACTGATTACGGTTTATTGTTGATGGTTTAGGTTGTTTCAAACATCTGATTATAAATTATATATCTCATTTTGAAGTCTCAATTTATTACCGATAACAGTATAGAAATAGTTTAGCTTAATATCCGGCAGACTCGTCAAGTATCATGGGTGTATTGTAATCATCGTCATCGTTTCCTCCGTTATATTTACCGCAATCAAGTTCGTCTGTATCAAAATTATCGGGTGCTTCAAAAGGAGCAACGGAAACGTCGAGTTCCGGGTTGTTAAATACCTGTCGCATGTAATACCCCCAAATAGGCAAAGCCATGCTGGAACCTTGACCGTCCGCACCGCTCATGAATCGGATACTGCGTTCTTCACCGCCAACCCATATGCCGGTAACTAAATTGGGCACATAGCCTATAAACCAACCGTCCGAGTTGTCGTTTGTAGTTCCGGTTTTTCCGGCGATTTGATTTTTAAATCCATAATAATAGCGCAATTTTGTACTCGTGCCTCTGTCCACAACTCCGCGCATGAGTTCGACCATTTTGTATGCCGTAATTTCACTCAAAGCCTCGTTGTGTTTGGCAGTAAACCGGGCAATTACATTACCGTGTTTATCTTCAATTCGAGATACCATAATCGGCTCAACGTGCATACCTTTGTTCGGATAAGTGCCGTAAGCAGCAACCATTTCGGCAAGATGCACTTCTGCTGCGCCTACGCACAATGACGGCACAGGGTCGAGATAACTTTTTACGCCGGTTCGATATGCCATATCCACAATCGCTTTGGTTCCGTATCGTTTCATAATCCAAGCGGAAACTTGATTTAAAGATGCCGCAAGTCCGCCTTTTAAACTTACCATTCCGCCGTTACTTTTGCTTTTGGACACACGCGGCGTAAAATCTTTCTGCAAACCTTCCCAACCTTTCTCAAAGGTTACGGCGATATTCGGAACTCTGTGGCAAGGAGACAATCCCTCTTGCATTGCAACTGAGTATAAAAACGGTTTTATTGTAGAACCAACCTGCCGGCGAGCAAGCGAAACATTGTCAAATTGGAAATGTTTATATTCAATATCACCGACATAAGCTTTAACATGACCTGTTTGCGGGTCCATAGACATCAGCCCGGCATGTAAAAAATATTTATAATATCGAATAGAATCCCAAGGAGACATTGTAGTATCAATTTCGGACGGGATTCCGTCATACTCGGTGTTTGTTCCAACTTTTTCAGCCTTTCGTTTCCATTTGAAAACAGTCATACGTACAGGAGTATTGAACACTTTCATAATTTGAGCTGAATCGGCACCTGATTTTTTTAAATTTCGGTATCGTTCGGTTCGTTTCATGGAGGATATCAGTATTCCGCTAATTTCCTTATCGCTCAATGACCACGCAAACGGCGCTTTATCCCTGCCTTTGTGGCGCAGGTAAAAAATATTTTGAAGGTATCCGCCAATGTGACGTTTTACGGCAGCTTCGGCATACGTTTGCATGTCGTAATTGATTGTAGTGTATATCTTTAATCCGTCTTCATAGATATTAAAATGTGTTCCGTCCGGTTTCGGATTTTTTTGTACCCAGCCGTATAACGGATTTCGTTCCCATTCGATGGAATCAGACAGGTAGGTTCTAAACTCAATGGAGGTCAGCGGTGCATCCGGACGGACAGGTTTTTTGGCACCAAGGAGTTGTCTCAAATATTCTCTGAAGTGTTGTGCAATACCCAGTTTGTGAGATTGTACACTGTACCTTAGCACAATAGGTTCTTTTTTTAAAGAATCGAAATAAGCTTTGGGTTGTTTTTTTAGTCCGTGATATTCAGTAAGTGCATCTTGAGATTTATAAACTTGGTCTATAACGGTATTTCTTCTGCGTTTTGAGTTTTTTGGGTTTAATATCGGACTGTAAGCTGACGGTGCTTTGAGCGCGCCGATAAGGACTGCGGCTTCGCTTAACGTCAAAGAATCCGGACTGCTGTCGAAAAATGTTCGGGCAGCAGCTTTAATTCCGAAGGCATTACTGCCGAAATCAACAGTGTTTAAGTACATTGCCATAATTTCCTGTTTGGTGTAACTGCGTTCTAATCGAACGGCAACAACCCACTCTTTAAATTTGGTCATCACTAAACCGCTTTTGTTAATCCCTTCCCGCATCCGAAACAAATTTTTCGCTAATTGCTGGCTGATTGTACTTCCTCCGCCGTTCGGACTTAAAGTGATAACACCTTGAAATACACGAAGTAAGGCGCGATAATCTATCGCAGAATGCTCGTAAAAACGGACATCTTCGGTTGCTATCAGGGCATTTAACACATTTGGCGAAACTTCGGAAAAATCTACGACAGTTCTATTTTCGAGAAAAAATTTCCCTAAAATTTGTCCGTCTGCGGCATACACCTCGGTAGCAATATTCGTTTTCGGATTTTCCAACTCCTCAAAACCGGGTAACTCGCCAAAAGCACCGGCACTCACAAGGCTGAAAAATATCACACCTAAAACAAAGGGCGAGAGAAACAGTATCCACAAAATGCGCACAATGCGTGTATTTTTTTTTGATTGTTCCATATTTGTCTGAAAAACATTTCTGCAAAAATACATAAAAAACGCATTGTGTCGGTTTTGAGCGATTTTTTTTTACAAAATGAATGTTAAATTTGGAACTTACTTGCTTTATTAGTTTTCTTTGCAAAATTTTTGGTTGCAAAACCGAACAAAACCGAAAAGACGTATGGCAAAAAATGTTGTAATTGTAGAATCTCCGGCAAAAGCGAAAACAATTGAGAAGTTTTTGGGGAAAGATTATGTTGTAAAATCAAGTTTCGGACATATCCGAGATTTAGTGAAAAAAAACTACGGAATTGATATCGAAAACAATTACGAACCTCAATACGAGGTAATGCCCGATAAGAAAAAGGTCGTTGCCGAATTGCGTAAAGAAGTTCAATCCGCTGACAGTGTATTGCTTGCCTCCGATGAAGACCGCGAGGGAGAAGCCATAGCATGGCATTTGTTTGAAGTATTAAAGCTAAACAAAAAGGAAACTAAACGCATAGTTTTCAACGAGATAACCAAAGAGGCAATTCTCAACGCCGTAGCTAATCCGGGTAAGATTAATTTGGATTTGGTAAACGCCCAGCAAGCCCGCAGAGTACTGGACAGATTGGTCGGATTTGAACTTTCGTCTGTTTTATGGAAAAAAGTGAAAAGCTCACTTTCAGCCGGACGTGTGCAATCGGTTGCCGTTAAATTACTTGTGGACAGAGAACGAGAAATAATGACTTTTGAACCCGAAGTGGATTTTCGTGTCAGTGCGGATTTTATAGTGTCCGAAGATTTGAAAATTTTGCCCTCAGTTCTGAATGTTCGTTTTAAAACCGAAACTGAAGTTACACAATTTTTTGGCTCTTGCGGGCTAAAACAATTCTCGGTGGCATCGGTAGAAACAAAACCGGCAAAACGAACACCGGCACCGCCTTTTACCACATCGTCCCTACAACAAGAAGCAGGCAGAAAACTCGGATTTCCGGTTGCAAAAACCATGCGTGTTGCGCAAACCTTGTACGAGGCAGGACACATCACTTACATGAGAACCGACTCCGTAAATCTATCGCAAACCGCTATCAATGCAACAAAACAAACGGTAATAGAAACTTACGGCGAAAAATATTACAAATTAAGAACATACAAAACAAAATCGAAAGGTGCGCAAGAAGCTCACGAAGCCATACGCCCCACATACATCCAAAACGAAACCGTTGAAGGAACTTATGACGAAGTTCGTCTGTACGACCTGATACGCAAACGGACTATGGCTTGCCAAATGAGCGATGCCTTGTTTGAAAAAACAAGTATTGATATTATTGCCGAAGGTTGTAAAAATAAATTTATTGCAACAGGCGAGGTTTTAATTTTTGACGGTTTTATCAGAGCATATCAAATTGAAGAAGATACCAATGAAGAGGATAACCAAATTCTGCCGCGTGTTAAACAAGGAGAATTGTTGAAACTGAAAAAAATGGATGCAGTTCAAAAATTTTCAAAACATGCAGCTCGATATACGGAAGCTACGTTGGTTCGCAAAATGGAAGAACTCGGAATCGGGCGTCCGTCCACGTATGCTCCCACAATTTCGACAATTCAGAATCGCGGATATGTTGTCAAAGAAGACAGACAGGGAACAACACGAAATTATATCCACTTTGAATATAAGAACGGAACGCTCAACCGAAAAGAAAAATCAGAAATCATCGGGACAGAAAAAAATAAATTGTTCCCTACCGATATTGCGATGGTTGTTACTGATTTTTTAACCGAAAATTTTGAAAATATTTTAAATTACAACTTCACAGCCGCAGTCGAAACGAAATTTGACGATATTGCATCGGGCAAAATCGTTTGGCAAACAATGATTGATAAGTTTTACAAAGATTTTCAAAAACAAGTCAGCAAAACCGTTGAAGAAGCAGACCGTAATGACGGCGAACGTATTTTGGGAACAGACCCCAAAAGCGGAAAACAAATTTCGGTTCGGCTGGCTCGCTTCGGTCCCGTTGTGCAGTTAGGCGACAAAACTGAAACCGACAAACCGCAATACGCAAATCTCCAAAAAGGACAGCACCTCGAAACCCTCACGCTCGAAGAGGCTCTCGAATTATTAAACTCAGCCGGCGAAGGTCGGTTAATCGGTGTACATCCCGAGAGCGGTAAAAATATCTATGCACGTATGGCACGCTTCGGAGCCGTAGTACAACTCGGCGATTCGGTTCCGGAAAGTTCGGAAAAAAAATCAAAATCTAAAACCAAAAAAGACACCAAAGAAATTGCGTCAGAAGACGATAAGCCCGTTTATGCCTCGTTATTGAAAGGGATGACCATTGAAACGCTGACATTGGAACAAGCCATTGATTTATTGAGACTTCCGCGCACTTTAGGAAACTACGAAGGTAAAACAATTTCTGTGGCAGACGGTCGTTTTGGTCCGTATGTGAAACATGACGGAAAATTTGCATCATTGAAAAAAACGGACAACCCAATGACCATTAATTTGGAACGGGCAATAGAATTACTTACCGATAAAAAACAAAAAGATGCAGATAAACTGATAAAAACATTTCCAAACGATGCCGATATGAAAATCATGAAAGACCGCTGGGGTAAACCTTGCATCTTCCACAAGAAAAAATATTTCAGAATACCCAAAGGAGACCCCGCAGAACTCACTTACGAAGATTGTCAGAAAATTATTGAAGCCGAAACGAAAAAGAAAAAATGATAAGTAAAGATTATTTTTCTGATGTAAATATCCAAGCTGATACTTACACGAGCAGGCATCGTGCGGATGCGCTTATGCACAATATAGCCAAAAATTTTACGCCCGAATTTGAAAAAAATACAAACTTATACGACATTGCGATAATAGGAGTTCCGGAAGACAGGAACTCCTCAAACAAAGGTGCAGCCTTAGCCCCCGATGCCGTCAGGGCTGAACTATACGCACTTTACAAACCGTTTGATACCCTTAGAATCATTGATTTAGGAAATTTGAAACAGGGTAAAACCGTAAAAGACAGTTACTTTTCTGTTCGAGACACAGTTTCATATCTGCTTCAAAATAATATCATTCCTGTTATCATCGGCGGAACGCAAGATTTGAGTTTTCCGGTGGCACAGGCTTACGAAAAACGTCGGCGTTTATACAATATCGTAACTGCGGATGCAAGGCTTGATTTGAACAATCCGGAAGAAAATGTTTTGTCTGAATCTTTTGTTAGTCAAATTGTTACCTCAAAATCAAAGTATCTTTTTAATTTGACAAATATCGGTTATCAGTCCTATTATACTCCAAATATGGACAAAACGGTGATGTTTGATTTATATTTTGATGCCGTTCGGTTGGGCGAAGCGAGAGCCGATATGCGTATTACAGAGCCTTATTTGCGCGATGCCGATTTTTTTAGTTTTGATATTTCAAGTGTACGAATGACTGATGCGCCGGCACACAACCAAGCATCTGTTCACGGATTTTACGGCGAAGAAGCCTGCCAACTTGCTAAATACGCCGGCATGAGCGACCGCCTGAGCAGTTTCGGACTGTTTGAAATGAATCCGGAATTTGACGAAAGAGGACGAACGGCTCAATTGTCGGCTCAAATTATATGGCACTTTATACAAGGTGTTTATATGCGACAGAAAGACTACCCCGCCGTTAAAATGAAGGGCTACAAACAATATATCGTAAAATCCGAAATTCTCGGCGAGGACATTATTTTCTACCAATCGCCGCGCACAATGCGCTGGTGGGTTCAAGTGCCTTATGTTGTCAAATCCCAAAAAAAAATGATGCTTGTATCCTGCCACGAAGAGACTTTTAATCAGGCATCCCTAAATGAGATTCCGGATTTATGGTGGCGTTATTTCCGAAAATTGAATTAGGTTTTCAATTTCTTCTTTTTCGCAGCCGGGAATAGTATATTGTTCAATATCAATCTGTATCCGGGTGAGTTTGGATGTAATGCAAGCTCCGTTTTGGGGTCGCCCACAAAGTGCTGATAATCTTCGGGGTCGTGTCCGCCGTAGAAAGTCCAAGTTCCCTTACCAAGTTCTCCGTGAATGTATCTTGCCTCATCTTTCGACTTTAATTCGCCCATAATCAATACATTTGGTTTTATCAGTTTTTTATTGAATGAGGTTGTTTGTCCCATAAAACCTTTCACAATTTTAGTGTGATTTTGACAAAGCATCGCAGGTATTGGGTCCCATTTTGCAGAGTATTCAAACAGCATAAAATAATCAGAATTTTTATCAACTCGCCTTGATGCCGTTACATCTATGTCAGAAAATTCATATTCGGAAGGATTTCGACTTATGGTAAAATCACGAAAAGCCAATGTTTGCGAATAATCAAGTTTACTTTGAGCGGCAGGGTCCGAGGCGTCGCCGTCAAACATAGATTCACAAATATCGGTGTTCTCGGCAGCCAAGGCTATTTCATAAGAGTCTGTTGCTGAACACATTGCAAACAGAAATCCTCCGTTAAAAATATATTCTTTGATACGTTTGGCAACAAAAAGTTTTAAAGTTGAAACTTTTGAGAATCCTAATTTTGCGGCATCTTCTTCAGCTTGACGTTGCTGCTCGCGGTACCAGGGTGCATTTCGATAAGAACCGTAAAATTTTCCGTATTGTCCGGTAAAATCCTCGTGATGCAAATGCAACCAATCATATTTAGAGAGGTCTCCTCTTACAATTTCTTCATCGTAAATACGGTCGTAAGGTATTTCGGCATAAGACAAAACGAGTGTAACGGCATCGTCCCAAGGTTGGTTACCGTCAGGTGCATACACGGCAACTTTGGGGGCTTTTTCGAGTTTAATTTTGTCCATATTTATTTCCGGACGCGTAATTTCGTTATAAATCATATTCATTTGTGCATCTGAAATGATTTCATAACTTACACCACGTATAACACATTCATTTTCAATATCTTTATTATATTCCATGCTAAAACTTCCGCCCCTGTAATTGAGCAACCAATTTGCCTCAACATTATTTTGCAACACCCAATAAGTTATCCCATAGGCTTTTATATGATTTTTTTGATTTTCGTCCATAGGAATTAAGATATGGGTGGCATACACCATATTTAGCATAAGGACAAAAAGTGCGAATGAAAGTATTTTCTTCATAAATCTAAGGATTTTACATAAATAACGATATTATCTTTGCAAAATTACAAAAATATACAGCGATATACAATCCTTTATGTTTTTTTAAGATTTTGAACAATTCGACTTATGCCTCTTTGCCGTTGTCGGATTTTTTCTACTTTTGTCCGAATTATTTACGAGCGCAAATGTTTAAATATCTCAAATACAATCGTCAATTGACCAATGTTATCGGACTTTGGTTTGTTGCGGGATATTTATTTTCGGCTTCGTTGTATGTATTGGTACCGGCTACGCTCTTTATTTTAGGGGGAAAGTTCAAATACTTAATTATTTTTTTGGGATTTTGGTTTGTCTTGATTTTATCCGATGCTCGCGGTGGCTTTGAATCTGCCTCAATTGTAAAAATATTATATGTTTTGCTCTTGGTTTATTTTGCATCACAAAAAGGCATACTAAACTTAAACCGGAGTTATCAGTATTTTATCCCGTTTATAGCAATTTCTGTCATTAGTTTGACATTCAGTCCGATTATCTTTGATGCTGCACAAAAAACCTTGTCCTATTTTTTACTTTTGTTAGTTGTGCCTTCGTTTGTAAGTTTTTTGTTACGTACGAACAAAAATATGTTTTTGCTTGGCTTGGTTTACACGGGAGCTTTGGTATTGCTGCTTGGTTTGGTGATGCGTGTTATTCAGCCGGAGTTTGCCATTTATGCCGAACGATATTCGGGCGTTTTCGGCAATCCTAACGGTGTCGGTATTTTTTCTTTGCTTTATAATATGTTGTGGGGCATTATCAAGCACCATCATCCTCATTTATTTTCAAGAAAAGACCGTATCGTTGTCAATGCTTTGATAATCATTTCTGTACTCTTATGTGCTTCGCGCGGAGCATTGCTTTCGGTAACCATGTTTTATGCGTTGGATTATTCTGTGCGAAAAAAAAATCCGTTCGTAGCTGCCGGCGTTGTAGTCGTTTTTTTATCATTCTTTTTTATGGAAAACATTATCGGTTGGCTATACCAAATCGGTTTGGGAGAGTATTTGCGTGCTCAAACTCTGGAAAACGGTTCCGGTCGAATAGTTGCTTATGAATTTGCTTGGGAACAAATTAAACTTAACCCGATATTCGGTATGGGCTTCGGCTATTCGGAATATTGGTTTCACAAAGAAGAAGTAGAAATAGTGTTAAACCTCCTAAACCATCAAGGGAATACTCATAATTCATATCTCACAATTTTAATGGACACCGGATTCATGGGCGGAATCGCTTTTTTGGTTGCTTGGGGTACCATGTTTTCAAAATCTATCAAACAATCACCGTTTGGTGTGCCGGTTCTGATAATCGTATTATTTTCGTCCAATGTTGAAGCATGGCTTGCGGCATCTTTAAATCCGTTTACAATTATTATAGTTACGATACTAGCGCTATTATCTGACCAAGCATTCACAAAAAAATAATTTCCGATGTCAAAAATACTCTTTCTTTATACCGAAATAGCCGAATATGTTTTAGCAGGAGTTGAAGCGTTGGTTCGGAAAAATATGGAGGTTCACATTGTGAGATACCCTGTTAACGAAGAAGCTCCGTTCAAATTCAGAGCACTGAACGGGGTAACATTTTACGAACGCAGAACTTATACAGACGAACAATTGCTTGAGCTTGCCGGACACATTCAGCCCGACATTATCATCGTAAGCGGTTGGATTGATAAAGGTTATTTAAAGACGGCAAAATATTTCAAAAAACGCTCAATCACGGTCTTATCGCTCGACAATCATTGGAACGGAACAGGCAAACAACGCATAGCATCTTTGCTCAGTCCTTTTTTTATCAGAAATAAATTTACGCTCGCATGGGTACCCGGAACACCACAAAAAAGGTATGCCCTAAAACTTCACTTCCCGGAACTATCCATTTATACCGGGTTCTATTCTGCTGATACTAAATTATTTTCAGAATTTTATTCAAAATCTTTGGAACAAAAACAAAAACACTTTCCCAAAAAAGTACTGTATGTCGGACGATACATTGCTCAAAAAGGAATACTACCGATGTGGCAGGCTTTCATAGAGTTACAAAACGAATCTCCCACCGAATGGGAATTGGTATGCGCAGGAACAGGTAACTTATACGAACAACGTGCAATACACCCAAAAATTACACACTTAGGATTTGTGCAACCCAAAGACATGCAGGCTCTTATCGAAAACTCGGGTGTGTATATTCTTCCAAGTTTATTTGAACCGTGGGGAGTATCCGTTCACGAAATGGCAGCAGCGGGGATGCCTCTTTTATGCTCGGAACAAGTCGGAGCAGCAAGTTTTTTTCTGGAAGAAGGTGTCAATGGCTATTATTTCAAAGAAAACAACATACCCGCACTCAAATCCGTATTACAAAAAATAATGAATCTTCCCGAACAGAAATTATTGGAAATGAGCAAACATAGTGTAAAGAACTCAGAGAAAATATCACCCGAAACATGGGCGGAAACAGTTGTAAAAATGTTAAAACAGAAAAACAAAAATAATAAATGAGCGAAAATTTGAAAGTATCAATTAGTATCTTAACTTTGCAACATTGATACTAAAAGATACTTTTAAAAATTATAAAATGGATACAAAACAACAAGATGAATTATTGACTGTTAAAGAAGCAGCAGAATTGCTTAAAGTTTCTGAAATTACAGTTAAAAGATATATTACAAACGAAGTAATACCGTCAGTAAAAATTGGTGGTGCAAGACGAATTGTAAAAAATGATGTTTGGGATAATTTCATAGAAAAAATGCGAAACGAACATAATAATAAAGTGGAAGAACCTCAAACAGAATATATTGTAAAACGAGAAATTGAAAACGAAGAGAAAAAGAAAAAAATCGGTTTCAATGGTTTAACACCGACAGAGTGGGCTTTGCTTTCTAAAAATGTTGTAAATGAAGATGAATTACTAAATCCTGTTTGGAATGATTTATCATCACCACGAAATAAATATCAACTTGAACACGGCGCAGTTTATCCGGTAAAACTTGCTGAACGCCTAATCAAAATGTATTCAAATGAAAATGACACAGTTTTAGACCCATTTTTAGGAATTGGAACAACTTTAATTGCTTCGCATTCACTTAATAGGCACGCAGTTGGAACTGAATTAAATCCAAAGTTTGCACAAATTGCAAATAACTGGTTAAATGACATTGAAGGAATGTTTAAAAGTGATAAAATGTATAAAATCGTTAATGATGATT
>DYOJ01000482.1 GCA_020720705.1 Acetofilamentum sp. | reverse complement strand
GAGATACACAAATTGAAGCGATTGAGACCTATTTGTTTTTAAAAATTAAAGGACAAAATAAACCACTTTGGAAATTATTTATAGAGGGCTTTTTTACTAATGGCACCGACTTATCAAAACTTAATATTAATCAAGCTGCAAGGGATTTTTTGACTGAAAATAAATTTGCCTTTGCTCTTTACGATTTTGCAAGAACCAAAATTGAAAAAGGAACTTTGCTTCCTGAATTAGAAAAACTAATTGTTGACAAGCCAACAGAATTAGATTACGAAACAATCATTAAAAGCATATTTTATAATGTAAACTATTCGGACTATTTAATGAGTTTGCCTATGGGAGCGGGTAAGACTTTTTTAATGGCTGCTTTCATTTATTTGGATTTGTATTTTGCCGAAAAGGAACCCGAAAACAATGGTTTTGCACACAATTTTTTAGTGCTTATTCCATCGGGGCTTAAATCTTCGATTGTTCCAAGTTTAAAAACAATCTTAAATTTCGACCCGTCGTGGGTAATTCCTGAACCTTATGCAGCCAACTTAAAAAAAATATTGAAGTTTGATGTGTTAGACGAGCAGAAATCAGCCAAGAAAAGTAACAAGGCAAGAAATCCAAATGCACAAAAAGTAAACGCCTGTTTACCTAATCCATTCGGACAAGTGTTTGTAGTAAATGCGGAGAAAGTGATTTTGGAAAGTTTCAAATTCAATGCCCAAACTGAATTGGAACTGGAAGAAGAAAAAGACACAAGCAACGATTTAAAAAGATTGTTCGGGCAAATTCCGAATTTGACAATTCTTATAGATGAAGTTCATCACGCTGCAACCGATGATATTAAATTACGGCAAGCCGTAAATTATTGGCAAAGCAAAGGGAATATCACAACCGTTTTAGGTTTTTCAGGAACGCCTTATTTACAAGGTTCTGAAACTATCAAAGCAGGCGATTACGCTTTTAAATTCTCGCAAATTACCAATACAGTTTATTACTACCCATTGGTAACGGCTATCAAAAAATTCCTTAAAAATCCGATGGTAAAAATCGGACAAAACCTTGACCGTTTTCAGATTATAAAGAAAGGAATTGAGGACTTTGATACGCTTTACAAAACAAAAGTATATGAAAATGGAGCAATTCCTAAAATTGCTATCTATTGTAGCAACATTGAAGTTTTGGAAGAAGAAGTTTATCCTTATTTGACTTCTGAACTCAAAATAAATCCTGCTGAAATATTAAAGTTTCACGGAGGAAATAAAAAATACACTTTACCAAAAGAGAATGAATTAGAGTTTCGTTCATTAGATTTGGCTATTTCAAAAAAGCGTTACATTCTTTTGGTGCAAGTTGGTAAAGAAGGTTGGGACTGCCCAAGTTTAACAGGTGTAATTCTTTCGCAGAAAGGGGACAGCCCACAAAATATGGTTTTACAAACATCTTGCAGGTGTTTACGCCAAGTGGACAAAGGGATAGTTGAAACTGCATTAATTTGGCTGAATAAAGATAATGCCGACACACTGAACAAGCAGCTAAAACAAGAGCAAAACAGTAGCATTGACGAGCTTAACAATACCAGACGAAATGGGCATGTAGAAATGGTAGAACGCCACAGTCGTGTGGATTATTTGCAATTGCCAAAAGTGGAATTTTACCAAATGAAAGTAACTTACCAAAGTATTGATGAAGAAGAAACAGCCAATACCAAAGCAAAATTGAAAGCCATCATTAAAAAGCTGGAAGATTATAAGGCTTCGGCATTGATTACTACAAGTGAAATATCAAATTTAGATACTGGTAGCATCGACATTATTAACGAAACAGGAATTGCCTTTGCCGTTTATAATCAATGGCTTTTTGAAATTTCACGAGAAAGTTTCGGTTTGATTTCGGAAAAACAATTACATCAGTACAATAATGAATTATTAGAAATATTTGAAACTGTATCTTTTGAAAAAGACGGAAACCGCTTTTTCAACGAACTTTACGATTTGCACCAAATTAAATCAAAAATTCGTGTTGCTTTCAGTATCAAAAGAGATTTGCAAACCGATACCGAAGTAATTCCTAAACATGCTGAATTATTGATTGCCGAACGTTTAACTGATGTAGAGAAAAACCCTAAACTATTTCCGAATGATGCAGACATAGCCAAAATTTTGGAATTAGACAGCAAAAACGAAAGCGTTGAAGTTGATATGTCCGAAGTAGAAAAGGCTTATCAATTAGTGAAAGAAACATTGGAAGCACAAGGAATGGGAAATATGGTAATGCCTTATGACAGCTTTAAAGCAAACAAAGCTTATTCACCAACTGTGAAATCGAAAAATAATTCTTTTCACTATTTGCCTTACAATTTTGGTGGTAGTGGAAGTAGTGGTTTTGAAATTGAAACCTTGCAAAAATCTTTGCAATTATCTGATTTTAAAAACAAACAATTGGAAATTTATTACAATGGCGAACGTGGTTTGACCGAATTTGTAATTAACTGCTTTGCCAAAGAAGGTAAGTATTGGAAAAACATTGGCAAATACACAACCGACTTTTTGATAATTAAGCGAACCGAAAAAGATAAAATTCACAAAGCTCTGCTTATTGAAACCAAAGGTGCTTTGTATGCAGAAGACAAGGTTTTTCAGAAAAAGAAAAACTATGTGGAAACGGAGTTTTTAAAACTCAATCAAG
>DYOJ01000481.1 GCA_020720705.1 Acetofilamentum sp. | reverse complement strand
GGGTTAAACATTAACTTTTAAAATCAGTCAATATGCTGAATTTAAATTAAATGCGTAACTGTAAACATTAAACTTTAAACCGAGAACAGTATAAACCTTTTAATAATATTGACATTCAAAACATACTTTGTTTTAATAATTTCTTAAATTTCAATCTTAAAATCATGAAACATAAAATTATAGCCGTAGTTGTTATTCTTATTGCCTCATTATCAATAAGTTTTGTTAAAAATTTGTCAGATGAGCGACAAAAAAATACCATCATTCTTGAAACGATGATGGCAGGTTTAGACCAATTGCATTTTCAGAAACAAACAGTAGATAATGATTTTTCAGCAAAAGTATTTGATAGTTTTTTGGAAAACATGGATTTCCGAAAACTATTTTTTATCAAAGAAGATATCGAATTGCTCGAAAAATATAAATACAAAATTGATGACCAAATTCAATCAAAATCACTCGATTTCTTTTATACCTCAAAAGATTTGTATTTGAAACGAATTGAGGAGTCCGAAAAATATTTTCGTGAGGCACTCGAAAAACCGTTCGATTTTACCGGTAATGAAATCATTGAAACAGACGGTAAAAAAATGTCTTTTGCCAAAGATAAAAAAGAGTTGAAACAACGTTGGTATTTGATGATGAAATACTCCGTCATGACCAAACTTGCCACCAAACTTGATATTCAGGACGACAGCACCTCACAAACGGATACAGTTCCGAAAACTTATGAGGAACTCGAAGCCAAAGCCCGTGAGGATATATTGAAAACTTATACTGATTGGCATCACAGGTTGAAAAAAACCGAAGAAGAGGACATCTTAAGTCTATATCTCAATGCAATTGCTGCTGTGTACGACCCTCATACTGAATATTTTCCGCCGAAAGACAAAGAAAATTTTGATATTTCAATGTCCGGAAAATTGGAAGGTATCGGAGCAACTTTGTCTCAGGCGAACGCTTATATAAAAGTAGAACAAATTGTACCCGGAAGCCCGTGTTGGAAACAAGGCGAATTGGAAGTGGGCGATTTGATTTTGAAAGTTGCACAAGGCAATGCCGACCCGGTTGATGTGGTGGATATGCGATTGGACGATGCCATAAAAATGATTCGCGGTAAAAAGGGAACGGAAGTCCGGCTGACTGTCAAGAAGGCTGACGGAACCATCATTATCATTCCGATTGTCAGAGATGAAGTCATCATTGCCGAAACGTATGCTAAATCGGCAGTTGTAAAAAATCCGAAAACTAACGAAAAAATCGGGTATATTTATTTGCCGAAATTTTATGCCGATTTTAATGACAAAAACGGACGCCGCTGTTCAAAGGATGTAAAAGCAGAACTTGAAAAACTCAAAGCTGAAAAAGTCAGCGGTATCGTGATAGACCTCAGAAACAACGGCGGCGGCTCTTTGACGGATGTTGTTGAAATGATGGGCTATTTTATTCCGCTCGGTCCGGTTGTGCAGGTAAAAGCACGCTACGCCGAAGCTCAACTGTTGAGCGACAATGATAAAGATGTTCAATACGAAGGTCCGTTAGCGATAATGGTCAATGAGTTTAGCGCATCGGCATCCGAAATTCTTGCAGCAGCAGTTCAGGATTACGGTCGCGGCGTAATTGTCGGCAGTCCGCACACATTCGGAAAAGGTACCGTCCAACGGTTTGTAGATTTTGATATGATGGTTCGCGGAAACGACAATTTAAAACCGCTCGGCGAATTAAAAATTACCACTCAAAAATTTTACAGAATAAACGGCGGAACAACCCAACTCGAAGGTGTAAAGTCGGATATCGTATTGCCCGATGCCTATACCAAACTTGATATGGGAGAAAAGGATATGGATTATCCGCTCGGTTGGGACGAAATTATGCGTGCAAAATTTGATAAATCTACCCAAATTTACAATATTGATAAAATAAAAAGTGAAAGTTCAACGCGTATCGGAGCCGATACAAGTTTCAATTTCGTAAGCACTTATGCCGATTTTATGAAAAAAGAAACAGACGAAACCACCGATGTACTCAATTTGGAAGCCTATCGAAAATCTCAGAAAGAAAAAACGGCACTCAACAAACGCTATCGCAACGCCATAAAACGTCAGCTTGATTTTACCGTTCACGCACCCAAAGCCGATTCAACGGACATATACACCGATACTGTTCAAACCGAACGCTTTACACGCTGGCAAAAGGAATTAAGCAAAGATATTTACCTGAATGAAACTATTAAAATAGTTTCGTCAATGAAATAAACCCGACACTCAAAGACGAACGGCAGAATATGCATCAATTAAATTTTGCATATTTCGTTCGCCTTGGCGGTTCATGGTGTGAATCAGAATTTGTGGTAAAGCTAAGTTTTTTGCGGCACAATGCAGTACCAAAAACAAAAGACAATGGTAGCCGGTTTTCACTTTAAATTCATCGTAAGGAATGTAGTCCGAAATAGCATATTTGTAATGTTCGTCAGCCAAATCGTGGTCAAACGAAATAACATTAGGCAATAAATTGTTCTTAATATACTTGCAAAATGCTTCATAAGACCGTAAAACAATCCAATTATCACGCAGATAATCTGTGTTTTTTGAGAATTCGTAGGAATCACGCGGCAACCTTTCGTCGTCCAAATATATCTTTGTCATAATAATTTTTTATATGTTAAAAATTGAATCAATTATTT
>DYOJ01000022.1 GCA_020720705.1 Acetofilamentum sp. | reverse complement strand
TTAGAATTTATCATAAATGTCAAGTTGTTTTACATTCAAGATTAATTTTTTAAATAAAACGAAAAAAGGTAGCGAGCTAAATGCGTTGAAGTGCAAGCGTGGACGCTTGCAACATACAAAATACTATGCGTTTAGCGTCCACGCTAAACTTTAATCAACTGATTTATGACACTACCCGAAAAAAATACCGCCAAACTTTATAAACTTTAAACTCCGAATTATTTGTGAATAATTCAGGTTAGGGATAAATCATGTCCAAATATTATTTTATCAGAAAAAATATGGTTTTAGAAATTTTATATGTAACTTCGGACAATTTTCAGTGTTGAACTTTGAAATTTCCCGAGTATGAAAATGTTTTATAAGGCTGTTGTCGAAAAAAAGAAGCAATTGCTTAACAAGTTAGAAGCTAAAACCTTAGAAGAAATCACTCCCAAAGAAACTATTTTGGCGATATTGTTGTCCGAAGGATACGTGGTTTATATACCACAAAACTTTGATTTACAATTATTTATACAGGAAATTAAAGATTTTTTGCATTCCGAGTTCAAATTTGAAACACAAACCACACAACACGATTCTTCGCTTTATCAAATAAGCTATGTGAAATCAAATTTGATAAAAAATAAACTCGGTTTGTCTGAAAGGTTCAGCCTGTTCGTTATGCAAAACGATTACGAGATACTCTTGCACATAAGAAAAGGAACTGACAATGAAAGCACTTGGATATCAGGACTTAAATCAATGTTTAGCAGGTCGGAAGAAGACGAATTGATTGATTTTACGGAGGCTTATGTGCTCAAATTGTTGCAAGCTCAAACAGACGAGGAGGTTATTTTTGATAAATCCGCTTTGATTGACGAAGTATCGGTGAATTTTAAATTATGGTATCTTTCTGTTGCAGACAAGGGAGAAAATTTACTCGCAAAGCTCAGAATATCAGAAATAAAGACCTTGCCTATGTTACTGCCGCAGGATGCTGTTACAAACATGTTTTTTATTTTGACCACAAAAAATTTCTATATCGTGGGTTTCGACCGTCAAAATGAAGCTGTATTTTTTGAATCTCCGGATACAGAAATCGTACGTTCAAAAGGCATACTCCGAAATACACTCGAAGCCGGCGAACACAAGTGGACAACCAAACGCACAAATGCAAAATTGTTTGACGAAGCCATTGATATCGGTAAACATACCGAACACGAACGACTTATTGCTTGTGCACGTTTCAATTACTTAAACGAACACATCGAAGTTGCGAAAAAATTACTCAACGCATACAAATTACGCAGCAATTCGTTGCTTGCCGATTTACTCGAAAAATATATTGAAATCAAAGAACAAAACACCGATTTTAGGAGTGCCGAAGTTACGCTCCGTTCGCTATCCGCTCAACCCGAACTTCTAAAACAAATTCCGAAAATTGTTACCGATTGGGAGTTTGAACCTTCGGATATTGCTGCTCTTGCAGAATTGATTGCCCGATTAGCTGAAAATAAAACTCAAAAAATTGCGATTGCCGATTTTTATACTCAAATGCGCGAACTTTTTGTAAAAGAGGCACAGGATGCAATATCCGTTCAGTTATTTGATATTCGATATGCAGTTTTTTTGATTGAAACAGACCAAATAAATCCGGCAGTTAAATTGCTCAAAGAGAACCGCAATGATTGTCCGGATGAAAGTGTCGCAAACCTTGTCACTTGGGCGAAAACTGCACCCGGAGGCACTCAAACAGGTACCTTGTTAAGAGTCAGAATTGCCGAAACGCTTACAAAAGCCGGATTTGAAACTGAAAAAAATATTGAATCACTTACATTGATGCAACCATTGAATCAGCAAAGACTTAAGAATTTATCCGAACTAAAATCAGCCAAAAACAGCCTGAAAGCCGGACAGTTACACAACATCCTCACTACAGAAGCTGCGCATCCTCCGATACAACCTCCCGAGTTTGCAGAAACTATTTCCGCATCTCTTGATAAAAACTTGCTTACACATCCCTTTTTACGAAAAAACGGCGCATTTTCCGATATTCCGAAATGGGTCTCAAAAATGAAGCAAGCGGATAATTCAGACCTCAAAACATTTGGAACAATAATTAGTGAATCTAATCATAATCAAGTGTTTACAATTGTAAACAAATTGAAAAAATACTTCAATATGCCCGATATTGAGGCGTATATTGCCGGCGGCACGAAAGGTAATCAAATCGTTGGCTACGAATCTGTGCCCTCTTTTATAATGATTGGCGAACAATTCGTAAACCCGACTTCTCCGCTTATGCTGTCCGAGCAAGAACTCACTGCCGCAATCGCATCGGAGCTATCATTGATAAAGCATAATTTCCACAGAATAACATCTTCCGAACATTGGCAAAATGCTGCCGATAACGATACACTTTTTATTGATAATTTATGTGCCGAGTTTCATCCCGCCTCGCTGCCCGACCATATCGCCGAAAACATAAACAGACATTTAGATTTTCAAAATGCCGTAAATTCAGAGCGAACGGCAAATTCTTCCGGTGATATATTCGGTTGTGTTCAAGCTGTTGCAAAGTTTTATGCAAATACAACCACGCAATCAAAAACAGATTTGGTTTATTACAAAATGTTGGCTGTTATGCGTTTACTCACAGCCAATGCCGATAGATATGCCTTGATTTTCACCAATGATATTTCGGTTGTTATGGCTTCGGTTTTAAAATCTGTTCGCGGATACAATTCAGTATTGGCTGAATATCAACAAAATACACTCGCCGAAATACTTGATAAAGCCGATTCGAAAGGGCAATTTTTAAGGCAACAATTGGCTTTGAGAATCGCCGAGTTGTTCCGGTTCTATTTGTCCGATGAATACGATAAAATCCTTTCGGAGCTAAAATTTTTGGGTAAGTAAATTATTGTTTACATCATATTTTTTTTCGTATAAATATTTTTTTTATATTTGGACTTTTAAAATTCTGTAAAATTCGCAGTAATTCGGTTAAATTATGTTCGGAAAATCCACAAGTATTTTTTATAAAATGCTGATACTCGTAGTCGCTGTTGCACTAACGGGTGTGGTTACATATCTGATAGACATATCGTTAGATAATAAAATAAAAACAGACGGGAAATTCATAAACCTTATCGAACGCAATAATTCCTATATTAATTCGATACTTTTAAACTCCGAAAAAATATTTACACAAGAAAATACTTCAAAAAAGAACATTCAGCAAGCCGAAAGTTTGATTGATTTTAGCATTTCTGTATTGAAAAACGGAGGAATCCCTCCTAATTTTGAAGAAGGTGAATACCTTAATTTTCCCGGCGACGACATGTTGGAAACCACAATCGAAGTGGAACGATATTGGTATGTTGTAAAAAAAACTATCAGCACAATTGTAAGTCAATCAGCTTATATTGTCGCAAAATCAAAAAAAGATTCACTTTTTGAAGACGGATTCACGCATGAGGTCGAAATTGTGGAGCGTAAACGCAACGGAGGTGTTCAAACTGCTGTAGTAGCACTAGGGAACGATTCCGAAATTTTGATACAAAAAAGTAACGCACTCGTTCATCAGTATAAAAGCCGTATCGAAGACGTTGAATTTCGCAGAAATGTAGCATTTACAATAGCCGTAATACTTGTAATGTTATTGTCGGCGGTTCTTATTTTTTTTATCCGGACACACGTGCTCAAAACCGTTCAACACGTATCCGATGAATTGGAACATTTATCTCGCAGCGAAATCGGAACAGAACTAAAATACGATTTCAAAGACGAACTTTCACCTTTGATAAAAAATCTGAACACGTTAAAAAATAAATATCTTGATTTTGTTCAATTTATTTCAGATTTGGGCAAAGGGAATTACGATTCAAAATTGAATTTATATAACAAAAATAGTCGTTTGGATAAAGGATTGGCAGAGTTGCGCGATAAATTACTTGCGGGCGAAACTGAAACTGCCGCCGCACGACAAGCCGAAGAACAACGGCGTTGGGCTATTGAAGGGCAATCGAAGTTTAATGAAATTTTGCGTATCTCAGCTACCAATGTTCAGCAATTATCGGATGCGGTTATCAAAAACTTAGTTCTGTTTTTGAAAGCAGCACAAGGGGGAATTTTCTTAAAAACCGAAGAGGGTGATAAAAAATACCTTGATTTGATTTCTGCCTTTGCTTATGACCGTAAAAAATTCTTTACAAAACGAATTGCTTTTGGTAACGGATTGGTCGGCACGGCAGCTTTGGAAAAAAATACAGTTTGGTTAGACCGTCTCCCGCGCGATTACATGGAAATTGAATCCGGTCTGGGCGAAGCACCGCCAAAAAGTCTGCTTATCGTTCCGCTTAAAACAGAAACCGAACTGCTCGGCGTGTTTGAAATAGCCACTTTCACAAAGTTTAAGGCTGAGGAGGTTGCTTTTGTTGAAAATTTAGCTCAAAATATTGCGGCAACCATACAATCGGCAAAAATTAGTGAGCGAACATCCGAGTTGCTCACCGAGTCGCAGAAAAAAACCGAAGAACTTGCTTCTCGTGATATTGAAATGCGTCAAACAATCCGCGAGTTGCAAAAAGCGAAAGCAGAAGCCGAAAAGAACGACGCCGAAATGACAGCCCTCTTATCCGCCCTCGACCAAGCCATGCTTAGTGCCGAGATTTCGGTTAAACAGCGCATTTTATCAGCAAACAGACAGTTTTTTGCAAAAGCGGATTACCATTTTGACGAAATAGACGGCAAACCGTTTTTTGGATTTTTTAAAGACATTGATTCCGAACCTGATACACTGTTCGAGAAAGTGCTTAACGGAGAAACAACACGAGCAACCATGAAATTAATCTCCAAATATAAGTCGGAATTTTGGATTCTCGGGCAATTTACACCCGTAAAAGATGCGAGCGGAAAAATAATTAAAGTATTGTTTCTTGGAAATGATATAACTAAACGTATTGAATCCGAGATATATAACGACAAACTTTTGCAAGAAACCATTGAGAAAGCCGAATTGCTTGCCGAACAAGAGAAGGCAATGCGCTCACACCTGAGCACACTTACCGAAACGCAAGACGAAATCCGAAACAAAGAATTTGAAGTCAGAGCATTGCTTGAGGCTGTGGATATGAGTTTAATTAAAGCTGAATATTCACCTCAAGGTCATTTACTTTCGGCAAATAATAAATTTAAAGATGTTCTTGAACTGACCT
Organism: Acetofilamentum sp.; assembly: GCA_020720705.1. GTDB lineage: Bacteria > Bacteroidota > Bacteroidia > Bacteroidales > JAADGE01 > DYOJ01. Next base: position 10,881 of record DYOJ01000022.1, on the reverse strand, counting down.
CAGAATGGCTTAAAAACAGCAAGTTGGTTGATTTTTTTAATGAAACCACTGTTAATGATTTTGAGAAATTACATAAACAATTGCTCCAAGATGAGCGGTCGTTTCAAACCGGCATTGAACTTGTTGTAAAAAACGAAAAACGAGTTTGGCTGGTTGCTTCGTTTTCGCCTGTCAAAAATCAATCCGGAGAAATTCACAAAATTGTGGTACTTGCAAACGACATCTCGGAACAAAAGCAGGCTGAATTACGTATCAGTGAACAGAAAGCGGCCTTGCTTGTACAGGATGAACTCATGAAACTTAACATGGAAGACATGTTGGAGGAGCATGCTCGCCTGTCCGAACGTCTGAAAACATACTTCTCGACCGAGCAAAATTTGAATGAAAAATATGGAAACCAATCGGATAGCAAACATGCCGAATGGATAAATTCAATGATAAATTAACAAAATGTCGAACAAACGAAACATAAATTCACGAATAAAATCGGATACCGTAAAAAAATATACGGTAGGCGCGGTTATATTTGGTTTTTTGTTTCCCTTTGTGGCTTGGACAGCAGACTTTTTGAGCCGAAAATACGATTTCTCCGTAAACGGTTTTCTCGAAATGCACGCTGATAACTCAATACATTTCATTATTGAGCTTGCGCCGGTTGTACTCGGACTTCTTGCATTTTTAATCGGTAAAAAAATCGGAAGCAGGCACGAAAAACTGCAGAATCAAATCGAAGAACGAGACGAACTCATCAACAAAAACGCATTATTTGCCAAACAAATCGGGGACGGAAAATTTATCGGTGATGACATCGGAATATCTCACGAAGATACACTCGGTCAATCTTTGCTGGTGATGCGTAATAATCTACTGTCCACCTACAAAAAAGAAAATGAACTCAACTGGATTACTCGAGGAAAGGAAATCTCGGCAAGTATATTGCGAAAGGGTGATGAAATCGAAATCATGGCTTATGAGCTAATGGTCAGCCTTGTGAACTATACCGCTGCTATTCAAGGTTCATTTTACGTGTTCGACGATGAAAAAAATATTCTGACAAATGTGGCAACGTATGCCTACAACCGAAAAAAGTATGTTAAACAAGAGTTCAAAATTGGGCAGGGGCTGATAGGACAAGCAGCTTATGAGAAGGAGTATATTTATAGAAAAGAAATCCCCGAAGATTATTTTACAATAACCTCCGGCTTGCTCGGCGACAAAAAACCGCAAACTCTGCTTGTTGCGCCCTTGCTCGGTAACGACCAATTGCAGGGTGTTGTTGAAATTGCTTCACTTGAACCTGAGATGCCGCGACAAATGCTGACCTTGTTTCAGGATTTGAGCGAAATCATCGGGCAAACATTATTCAACTTAAAGGCAAACGCCCAAACAAAACGTCTGTTGAGTGACTCACGTGAATTAACCTCACAGTTGCGACAAAACGAAGACGAGTTGCGTAAAAATGCAGAACAAATGAAACTGACTCAGATAGAGTTAGAAAAATCCAACAAAGAACTTGCCGGTAAAATTTCGGAAGTAGAACGTGGACAAAAACGTCTCAGAGCACTCTTAGAAAACGCTTCCGAAGTTATCACTATTTACGACGAAACCGGTATTGTTCAATATGTTAGCCCTTCCGTTAAAAATATTTTGGGCTTTTCCGAAGACGAAATGATTGGCAGAAATCGTTTTGAACGCGGAGAATCCGTTTTGCGAGAAGCATTTAACAAATTATTGCAATATCCGCAACAAGTCCAAACGTTTGAATACAGATACGAAAACAAAACCAAAGATGTTCTTTGGCTTGAAACAGTCGGTCGTAACCTGATTGACAACCCGGCTATCGGCGGTATCCTTTTCAATACGCGCGACATTACGGTGCGAAAAGTTGCCGAAAAAGCTCAACGCCTCAGCGGTGAGATGCAAGCGCTCTCCGAAAACTCCCTTGATTTAATTTTACGTATCGGACCAAACGGAAAAATATACTACGTAAATCCGCAAGTGTATAACTTTATGGGAGTTACGCAAGCACAGGTTACCGAAAGTACGATTGCGCTTCTCAATGTGGAGCAACGGGTTAAAGATTTCCTGACTGAAATTTTACAAAAAGTTATAGAAACGGGTAAGAAAATTGATGCCGAAACAACTTTCAAAACACCCGGCGGTCAGCGAATCGTTTTGCTTAACGCGATACCCGAGTATAACAAAGAACGCGAACTTGAGACAGTGCTCTATGTAGCGCATGATATTACGGAACGCAAACGCATTGAGCTTGAGATTGAAGAGAAAAATAAAAGTATCACCGAAAGTATAAATTACGCAAAACGTATTCAAACCGCAATTATTCCGGATAATGACTATATAAAAAGGTATCTGCCAAAATCATTTATCATGTATAAACCTCGTGATGTGGTCAGCGGCGATTTCCCTTGGTTTTACTCAAAAGGAGATACCATCTATATTGCTGCCGTTGATTGCACCGGACACGGTGTTCCCGGAGCATTGCTTTCATTTATCGGATATTTTATCCTCAATAGTGTCGTGGACCACGAAGATGATTATTCTGCCGGCGAAATCTTAGACAGACTTCACGAACAAGTCAGAATTACACTAAAACAAGATTCTCCGGATGCAAATGCAAGAGATGGCATGGATGTTGCATTGTGTAAAATAAATCCAAAAAAGCGCGAGTTGGAATATGCCGGTGCACATAGACCCATGTATTATGTAAAGGGTAACGAACTTTCCCAATACAAAGGAACCCCAAAAGCTGTGGGGGGTATCCCTATTAAACAACGCGGAGAAGAAAATTTTGAAACTCACAAAATAAAAATTGAAAATAAAGATAAAGTATTTATCTTTTCGGACGGTTTGCCTGACCAAATCGGCGGCGAAAAAGGACGGAAATATCAAGCCTCAAAAATACGTGATAATATTATTGCAAATACTGACCTGAGCATGGAGCAATTTCACGATTTTTTTGAAGGCGATTTTACACAATGGAAAGGAGACCTGAAACAGGTGGACGACATTTTACTTATCGGAATAGAATTTTAACATGTATCACAATCATACAATATCACTATGGCTGAAAAATTTGACAAACAGAGCTCGTTAGACTTCGTCTATGATTTCTATGTCAAGATGAAAAAGAATAACATCAATTTGGCGTATGAGGGCGAAATCACACACCAAATTACGAAAGCTTTTACATCTTTGGCTGAGAATAACATGACCTTGGAAAACGACCCAAGTTCTGTACAGAAAAAAGTCTTTCATGTCATGGTCGAGTGCTTGCAAAATATCAGTAAGCATGCCGAAGTGCGCATCAATGAAACCACGACTACCGACGGCAGAGGCATATTCCTTGTCAGCAAAGACGACGAAGAATATAACATCACCACCGGTAACCTTATTAAATCCGATAAGGTAAACGGCTTGCGCAAGATGCTTGAAAATATCAATAATCTCGACCCTGAAGGACTCAAACAACTTTACAAACAACAAATGCGTGAGGGACGATTATCGCCCAAAGGCGGTGCCGGGCTTGGCTTTATTGACATTGCTCGTAAAACAGGCGAAAAACTTGTCTATTCGTTCCTCGAAATTGACGAAGAAAACTCGTTCTTTGTCCTCACATCCACAGTTTCAAGAAAAAATAATTTAATATCAGAATAAACAATGGAAGTTATCAAAATTGCAGGTACCGATGATACCCCACAAGTAACCCTTGATGCCAAAACTCCTTTCATGGAAATTTCAGGTCGTTCGCTTCCCGAAGATGTTGTCGCATTTTACGACCCCATCCTCACTTGGCTGGACGAGTATGCCGAAAAACCGCTTCCGAAAACGGTCTTCAATTTTAAATTGGAATATTTTAATACTGCATCATCCAAATTGTTGCTCGATATTCTGCTTAAACTTGAAGATATTCATGATGACGGTAAAGAAGTGCTGGTTCGTTGGCATTTCCCGGACGATGATGAAGATATGGAAGAAGCCGGCGAAGAATATGCCGACATCGTTGAAGTTCCTTTTGAACAAGTAAGCTATTCTATTGATTAATAATTACATCTGCGTTTTTTTTGGTAAATCGTTAAAACATGAGTGAAGAAATTCTAAGGGCACTAATGCAACTTTTCGCTATCATCGCCAAGCAAGACGAAGGCGTTGAAACCGAAGAAGTTAAGTACGTGGCAACTTTCCTGCGCTCTCAGCTCAGCGAAGACCAGGTTAGTGTGTACTTAGATGATTTCACTCAAAAAGCCAGAGACGAAGAACGCAAACGTAAGCGAGAGCTAAAGCGCAAAGATAAAGAAGACGATGCCGATGCAGGAAAGGCAAAAGAGGTAAACGTTTTGGATTCGGTTCGCGTTATGGGCGTGTGTCGAAAAATTAATAAAACCCTTACACATCCGCAAAAAGTAATCGTTTTGGTTCGTGTTTTTGAGTTGGTAAATGCAGACAAGAAATTTACCGAACAACGCATGGAAATTATTGAAACTGTTGCTAAAGCCTTCAAAATCAATAATGACGAATTTAAACAAATACAAAATTTCGTTCAAAGAGAGAAACAAGAGGAGCTGGATTTCGATAACATTTTAATCGCTGACGGAAGTTCTTACAAAGGCAATGTATGCAAAAAAATTGATACCGAGAATTTTCACGGAAGTGTCGTTATCTTGTTCGTTAAAAGTGCCGAACTCTATTTTTTGAAATACACCGGAAAGCAAGATTTATTTCTTAACAGTACAGGTGTTTACGTTAATCGAATTTACCTTTTTGCGGCAGGAAGTACGGTAAAACTTCCCAAAGGCAAACCGCTGTATTACAGCGATGTTGTTGCCAGATACATGTCGGACACGGAAGTCTCAAAACTGTCCTTCGAGGTAAATTCTATCGAATATCGTTTCAAAACCGGAGACATCGGTATTCGTAATATTTCATTTGCCGTGAATCACGGAAAATTGGTCGGCATCATGGGGGCAAGCGGTTCCGGAAAAACTACGCTCGTAAACGTACTCTCCGGAATAAATGCCCCGACACAAGGCAGTGTGCTTATCAATGGCTTAGACCTTCACAAGCAACACGAACTGCTCGAAGGAGTTATCGGATACATTCCGCAAGACGACCTTTTGATTGAAGAGCTGACGGTGTTTCAGAACCTCTACTACAATGCTAAATTGTGTTTCAAAGACCATACTGATGTGGAGCTTACTAAGCTGGTACACAAAACTTTAAAGGATTTGGGGCTGTTTGAAAAAAAAGATTTAAAAGTCGGCAATCCCTTGAACAAAACCATTAGCGGCGGGCAACGTAAACGATTGAATATTGCCCTCGAGTTGATTCGTGAACCTTCAATTTTGTATGTTGACGAGCCAACTTCCGGCTTGTCGTCTCGAGATTCTCAGAATGTTATGGATTTGCTAAGTGAGCTTACCCAAAAAGGAAAACTCATTTTTGTCGTTATCCACCAGCCATCTTCTGACATTTACAAAATGTTTGACCGCATGATGATACTCGACACCGGCGGTTATATGATTTATTACGGAAACCCTGTTGAGGCTGTTGTTTATTTTAAAACTATTGATAATCAGATAAATAGCGGAGTAGGTGAGTGCCCTGTTTGCGGCAATGTAACTCCCGAGATTATTTTTGATATTATTGAGGCTCAAGTTGTAGATGAATACGGACAATACACCGATGAACGTAAAATAAAACCCTTACAATGGGAGCGACACTACAACGAACGAATAGAAAAGGATAGTGTCGAACAAATTTCTGACGACCCACCACGCTCATTAAGTATTCCCAATTGGTTCAAACAGTTGAGAATCTTTACAATAAGAGACGTTTTAGCTAAAATTAGTAACACCCAATATATTGTATTGAACCTCCTTGAAGCTCCGCTTTTAGGGTTTATTCTTGCGTTCCTTATTCGTTATATTGCTGACCCGACCTCAAAAACCTATATTTTTTACGACAACGAAAATATCCCGCCATATATATTTATGAGCATTGTGGTTGCCCTATTTTTGGGTATGACAGTCAGTGCCGAAGAAATTTTTAGAGACCAGAAAATATTAAAACGTGAAAAGTTCTTAAACCTCAGTCGCTCAGCATATTTAAGTTCTAAAATTTCAATATTGACAGTTATTTCTGCGATACAAGCCATTTTGTTTGTCTTATTTGGTAATACAATTTTAGACATACGAGATATGTATTTTGAGTATTGGTTGATACTGTTTTCGGCGTTTGTTTTTGCAAATATGATGGGCTTAAATATCTCAGCAGCTTTTAATTCTGCAGTTACGATTTATATTTTAATACCTTTGTTGCTCATCCCTCAAATGTCGCTCGGGGGAGCAATGTTTAGTTTCGATAAATTAAACAGAACCATCGGTAGCGTGGATAAAGTACCGTTGGTTGCCGATTTCATGGTATCGCGCTGGGCGTACGAAGCACTTATGGTCTATCAATACAAAGAAAATGAATTTCAACAAACTTATTTTGAAGTTGACCAATTAAAGAGTAATGCCGGCTTCAAACAAACGCATTACATCACCCAACTTGTAGGAAGTTTGGATGCGATTGATTTGGCATACATGGAGTTGGAGGACGGGGCAAATCCGGATTCTATCAATAAGATTTTGCAACAAGAGTTCGACCTTTTAAAATACGAAGGACAAAGGGAAAATAGAGAAATCCAAAAATTATTAGTCCTTTTGGAAGAGCAAAAATATGTTGTCAGAGTACCTGACGAATCTTTACTGACTGTTCCCGAAGATATTTTTGATAATATTACACTTGAAAATTACAGAAAGGAATTTATTGACGAGCATTTACGCGAGCATTTTGAATCTTGGAATATTTTGTATCACGAAGTTTATGCAAAAACGAACGACCGTAAAGAACGCATCAAAGATTATCAAGAATCGCAGTCAAAAGGGTATTATGTTCGGACGAGGAATAAATATCATAATGAACATTTAGATGATATTGCGCGAAACGTATATGAAAAAACAAAAATTTTACGTTTTAAAGAAAAGCTCATAAGACAAGAAGAACCCATATTTATGGAGCCGGATGACAGAAATTTTATCGGAATACGCTCGCATTTTTATGCTCCGCACAAATATTTTATGGGCAATTATTACAGCACATTTACCTTTAACTTAGCTTTAATCTGGTTTTTGACAATAATGCTATACCCGCCTTTGTATTACGAACACCTCCGACGCGGTATCGGAGCAATCGGTGATATGAAATTACTAAAAAAAATTAGAAAGAAAAAGGATAAGAAAATTTTAGATAAACCATTGAAACACAAAGACTCATCCGAGAATACAGAAGACAAAAGCGAAGAGTGATTCGTCAAAAAAAAAGTAAAATTCAGGCTCGTTTTTTTTTGTAGCCCTTTTTTTCGTATCTTTGGCAATCAATTCAAACAAACAAGAACAGAAAAATGGTAAAAAAATATCTTTATCTCGCGTTCATTGCAGTCATTGCTGTGGTGAGCTCCTGCGGAGAAGGCACAGAAAAGAAAGTTGATGTGCCTAAAGAAATTATCGAAGACGGTACAGCCGAAGTTGAGTTGGACTCCGCTCCGATAGACCGTATTATTGAAAGTTTTTCATCTCCGATTGAAATGGCTGCGTCCATCGAAAGCATGGACATCCCTTATTCTCAGAAAATTTTAGTGCCCACTGCCTCCGCAGACATGTTTGAAACAAACTTCAAAAAATCTATGGGTTTGGGTATGTTGAGCGCAAATTTAGGATATTTGAATGTTTACAAGAAGGTAAATACGATTGTAGAGTATTTAACCGTTATAAAGAGAATTGCAGACGATTTGGATATTGACCAATATTTTGACTTCCAAACTTTGAAACGCCTCGCAACAAACAGCGACAATTTGGATTCGCTTATGATGCTCTCGGTGAGTAGCCATCATCGAATGGATGAGCACCTTAGGAGCACAGGAAGAAGCGATTTGAGTGCACTGATGGTAACAGGAGTTTGGATTGAAGGGATGTATCTGGCTGTTTCGGTTGATGAACTAAAACGCTCGGATGAAATGAGAAATCAAGTCGGAGACCAAAAAAATATCCTGAGTGATTTGTATTACGTTCTGAAATTTTTTGAATCAAAACCTCACTTTAAAGAATTAATAACAGATTTTGATGCTTTAAAAGAGGCTTATGAAGGTGTAACAATAACAACGGTACCCGGTGAAACAAGGACAGTTGTGGAAAACGGAGTAACGGTAACCTACTCCGGAGATGAAACTGTAATACAGATGACTGATGAACAATATGCAGAAATTGCAGAAAATATAAAGAAAATTCGTAATAAACTAATTTCATTGTAGCATGAAAAAGATTGTCATAGCCCTAAGCATAGCTTTACTTCTCGCAATTGCAGGCACTCAAGAAGTTGCAGCACAGTGCAAGCAGCAAATGGTTTACAAATGTGCCACAGACGGAGGTAATGCCATATATCTGCGCGATTTTAATACAAAATTGAATAAATTAAAAAGCGGAGAAAAAGATCCCGGAACAAAATGGACAGTCGTTCTGAACACCGGCACGCGCTACAGATTTATTCTTTGCACACCTCCGGGTTTGGAAAACAAAGTTGAACTCACTTTGTTTGACAGCCAACACCCCGAAGAAAATCCTTGGTTGAAAACCGATGAGACCAGAAACGTGCAAGATTATGTTTGCCGTCGTTCCGGAATGTATTATGTTTCGATTAAATGGAAAGAAGGTTTCGGCGACCAAAAAACTTGTGCTGTCGGTATTTTATCTTTTGTCGGCAAAAATCAGTAATAATACAGAAGAAAATTTAAGGCGTTCAATCTGACTTTTCAGTTTGACGCTTTTTATTTTACTCAATTTTTTCAAAACTAAAAATATGAATTACATTTTTACTTTTTTGCTTTTTTTTGCATACGTTATTGGACATGCGCAACAATCTGTTTTGACGAAAAAAAATCAAAATCAATTTGTATATCGCGGATTAGATAACGAACTGATTATCATGTTAGAAGGCGTCAAATGCAATGAATTTATTGCTACAACCAATAAAGGTTCTCTAAAAAAACTGTCGGATTGCAACTATAATCTGACGATTCCTGCCGATTTGAAAGATGAAAATGTTACCATCAGCGTTACCTATTTGGGTAAAGTTGTGAACAGCTTTAGTTCGGATATTAGGGACATACCAAAAGCCGAAGTTGCTTTAGACAACAATTTGGGCAATGCTCGAGGCGGCGAAATCAGCATTTTGGAATTAAAAAAATCAGCATTGATTGTTTCGGCGCAGACAGATGAAAATTTGAAATACACAATTGTAGAGTTTGAAATTTACGCTGCCGAGTCGTCTGTGCCTGCTTCGGAGGTGAATCGTTTTAGTATTAAACAGATAGCACTTATCAACAAACTTAATAAAGGAGACAGAATTTTTGTTCAAAATATTAAAGTTAAAAATCAGGCAGGAATTGTGGAAAAATCTTCTAATGACTTGATTTTCAGAATTAAATAAACTATTCTAAGTGTTCGTAATAGTATAGTTTTATCGAATCCGGCAGCAATTCGGGATGAAAAATCTTTATTAAATCGCGCAAAATAATATCCGGATTTACAATTCCCGATTCCATGTAATCGTTCCCGCCGTTTTCAGAGACACGCTTGGTGCGGTTGAAAACCTGCTTCGTTTTTACGGCTTTAAACTTCAAAAAACGTTTGTCTGTGTCAATAATTTCTTGAATATTTCGGGTTTGTCCGGTATTTATCCACACATCAGCAGACAGCCCGATTGTAAGTTGCTGTTCAAAAGATGCCACAAATCGTTCCGAAGTGTTGTCGTCGTTTAGGGCATACTTGCCTCCCGCATCTGTAATCAGTTGAGCGATTGTTGAATGTTTACCCGCAACATGCCACGTGCCGTGCCAAGGTAAATTTACCATGACGTAAGGTTTTGATTTTAAGTTTTTTGTAAGTTCGGCAAGCGTTTCGTAACGATAAAACACAGAATCTAATTTTGTGTCAATATTTTCTGAGTTCGGATACAGTGCCGCAAATACTTTTGCCCATTCAGATTGTCCGAGTACTCTTTTTTCTTTGTACTCCGAAACGATTAAGTATGGAATGTTGAAACGTTCTAACTGTTTGAGAATCATTTTGTCTGAATCTTCTACATCAAATACTGTAACCAAATCCGGTTTTAAATTTATCAATAATTCCCAATTTAGTGTTGCTCCGAACCCTATACTTTGAATATGTCCTTCGGATATTCTGCGTTGATATACAGGACTATAAACAAAATCAGCATTTGATACTGCGACAATGTTGGAATCCATCCCAATAAATTGCAAGAAAGCCAAATGTGTAGTTGATAAACAGACTATTTTTGGATTCGGACGAATCGTTTTGCCTAAAGCAGATTTTACGTTCGTAACATGAAGGCTGTCTGTAATTTTTCCGCTTTCGTCAAAAATCCGTATCATTTTCCCGTTCTCAGTTTTTTCTACGGAAAATAGTGAAGCAAATACATTTCCTGCCTGCGTATCGTGGGTATCTGTAGCCTTTTTACATGCAAATAATATAAAAATACCTACAAATATCAGCGCAAATTTTGAGTCTATAATTTTCATAAAAAAATATATCAGCAAAAATATGAAAAATTGCCGGTATCCTTATACGAAACTTTTTTCTCCGCGTGTGTTTCCTATTTTTTTTCAAAAATCCAATGCGGAATAGAGTTTATGACTGTAAATTACACTAATGTTCTCAAACACACTATTTATTTTGCACTTTCGTAATGTATATTCTATTTTTGCGAATATCTAAAAATTTCAGGAACATCGTATATCATATTATA
>DYOJ01000480.1 GCA_020720705.1 Acetofilamentum sp. | reverse complement strand
TATGACAATGTATGACAATGTATGACAATGTAAAGATTATTTGACAGGCAAAGTAAAACAGAACGTTGTTCCGAATCCTATGGTTGAATCAAGTGTGATTTCTCCTTTGTTTTTCTCAACAAATTCTTTGACTAAAATCAAACCCAAACCGCTGCCGGGTTCATTATCTGTGCCTCGTCTGGATTGTTTATCTTTGAGGTCGAACATTGTTTTGCGAATATCATCCGGAATTCCGATTCCGTTATCTTTAATACAAGTTAGGACAGTATCTCCCGTTGAGAAAACGGAGACCTCTATCCTTCCACCTAAGTTTGTGTATTTCAACGAATTACCTAATAGATTTCGTACGACTGTATTTATCATATCTCGGTCTGCAAACAGCAATACAGGGTGTTTGGGACATAAATTTTCGGTGAGGATATTTTTGTTCGCAGCACGAAATTTTATTTGTTCAATATTGTCTCTAATGATTTCGCAAATATCAAAAACTGTCGGGTTCACTTGCATCGTGCCAGATTGTGCACGTGCCCATGCAAATAAATTTTCCTGTAACCGATGTGCATTCCCGGAGGCTGCATGTATGGTGCGAATCATTTCTTTCCGCTCCTCATCGTTGTAGCTGTCATAATTATCTTGTAAAAGTCCGGCAAACCCGATGAGGGCATTAAACGGGTTACGAAGGTCGTGTGCAATGATTGAGAAAAATTTATCTTTTGTTGCATTAATGAGTTCCAATTCGTTTGTTTTTAGTTCGAGAAGTTTGTTTTGTTCGGCTATAAATTCCTTTTGATTATTGACAGCTTTAATATTGTCTGCGAGTTCGTCGGCTAAATTTCTAAGAACATTCCGATTATGATTTGTCCGCATCCACAGACGCAAAACAACCATCAGAATGACTAAAAGTATTGACCCCAAAATATAAAGACGTGAAATATAGTGCTTACGCTCGTCGTTCAATTCTTGCAATTGTTTAATGGTTATTTGACTTTCGTTCAGTTTGAATTTTGCATCAGTTTCGGTAACAATACGTGTGAGTTTGTCCGATTGTAAACTGTCGTCATAAATGACAGAAATTTGCAAATGTTTTAAGGCTTCCGATGTATTGCCGATACCTTCGTAAAGTGTTGATAATCTATAATGTGTATCTTTCAATATTTCTTTTAGTCCGGATATTTCGGCGGATTCACTGACTTGTAATAATAAATTTCGTGCCTGTGTATTAAAGCCTTGACTGATATATAGTTCGGATATTTCAAATGCAGTCATGCAATAGTTTCGGGTATCATTTGTATTTTCAAAATAGGTCAGTGCCGTTTCGAGATGCTTTGATGCTTGTTCGTATTTTTTTTGTCTCAAAAACATTGTCCCTAAATCACGCTGACAAATAGCAATACCTGTTTGGTTTCCGATATTACTGTTTACTTGTATTGAATAATTGTAATATTCTTCGGCTTTTTCGTAGTTTCCGAGTTCAACATTCATCCAAGCTATGGAGTTGTAATTTATGGCTACACCTAAGGGATTGGAAGCTTTGAGTTCGGCGTTCAACGCTTTTTTGAAAAAATGTAAGGCTGCATCATATTTTGATTCCATACCGAAAATTATTCCGATACTGTTTAATGCCGTTGCAAGTTCTTTATGATTGTTCGTTTGCGCAGATAGTTGTTCTGCGATACGATGGTAATGTAAACTAAGCTCATATTGCTCAATTCGTCTGTAAACAATTCCGAGATTATTACACACCGAGCATAAAAGTGCGGAATCAGTTTCGAGTTTAGCTAATTTCAGGGCAGTTTTTAAACTATGCTCGGCAAGTATAAGTTTCTCATCTCGCCGGAAAACATCGCCCTCCGTATTTAAAATCTCAGCCTGTAACAAATAATTATTGGTATGAAGTGCCAACCGGTAAGCACTGTCCAAATGCTGTTCGGCACTTTGATAATTGAGAGTTGAAATATAAACATTGGCAAGTTCGCGGTACAAAGCAATACGTCTCAATTCATTGGAGCTTGTTAAAAGTTCCTGTTTCAAGCTGTCTGCAATAGGTTGTGCAAGCATTTGGGCAACCTGTAACGATATTAAGATGGATATTAGTATTTTCACTTACGCACCTTGTATTTCACTATAAGACGTCAAATGTGATACAAAGGTTGCATATTTGAATAAAAATAATCAAAAAAAAAAAATGTTTCATCATAAATAGCTTTATATCAGGTCATCACAGAATATTAATTCTTTTTTTAATGTTTGAAACTTTTTGCACATAAGTATGGTGCGAGTTAGCTTAAAATGTCCGACTGCGAAGAACTTATCACAGTCGGACATTTTAAAAATTTATCGCAATTATTGTCAGATAATTTACCCTACATAATTAGTTTATACAGTTTTTTTGTATTATCCTGAATATCTATATCTTACAAAAAAACTAATTACTAACTACTAACTACTAACTACTTAGAGTTATATTTCTAACACTAATAAGTCCACCCTACGATTCTTCTTCTTGCCTTCATCGGTCGTATTGGGAGCAATAGGTTTAGATGCGCCGTATCCTTTTGATGTAATTCTCTTTTCATCAATACCTTTAGACAATAAATATTCTCGAACTTTATTGGCACGCTCCGTTGAAAGTTTTTGATTTGAACTATCAGAACCGACATTATCTGTATGTCCGGATATTTGAACAATCAATGTTTT
>DYOJ01000479.1 GCA_020720705.1 Acetofilamentum sp. | reverse complement strand
AATTAAAAATTAAAAATTAAAAATTAAAAATTAGAAATTGGGAATTGGATTTTTGGACTAAATTCTCCATTCCTAATTCCTAATTCCTAATTCTCCATTCCTAATTCCTAAATTTCAATCAACTCGTGGTAAAGCACGGCGTTGCTTGCAAAAACTGCATTTAGGATATTCTGTTTCAATGCTTTAATATTTTCGGTGTCGTCAGGTATTTCGCTCAAAATGGCTGATATGTCCGAGATTTGGGCTACTTCGATGATTTTTAAACGGTCGAAGTAAGGTTTCAGCGTGTTTAGTTCGCAAGTTGTGAGTGTAATTTGTTGTTTATCTGCATTTTGGCTCATTTGTTCGTGATATTGCTCGGAGCGTTTTCCGTCTATGGTAAATGAGAAAACCACGCCGTCGGGCACGTTTTTTGCCTCTATTTGGTGTCCGTGTGCTTCAATCACGGTTTTGCAAAACGCAAGCCCCAGCCCCGTGGAGCGGTGCGAGCTGTCGGCGTTGCCGAAATTTGTGTATTTTTCAAAAACATGCGGCAAATTTTCTTCCAAAATGTGTGCCCCGAAGTTTTTAATACAGATTTTGAGTGTGTTATCCGATATTTCGTCTGCAAAAATCTCAATAGCACTGTTTAAGGGCGCATAGCGAACGGCATTGGAGAGCAAATTGTCAAACACGCGCACGATGCTGTCTTTGTCCGCTCGGACAATGCAATTTGCGAAGTTAAATTTCAGTCGGAGGTTTTTTTCGCTTAAACTTGGTTCAAGTTCCAAGCTTAAATTTTCGAGCAATTGAGCCAAAGAAATGTCTTCCGGCTGAAGGCGCAATTGTGTTTGTGTGTATTTTTCCACATCTAACATATTCATAATGAGGCGCATCATTTTGTGTGCCGAGAGTTTTACAATTTCATTTTGGTTGTTGGCTATAATTTGCGTGAGCGGATTTTTCAAATCGTGCACCAAAGCATGTGTAAGCGATTCTTTAAATTGATTAAGTTTTTGCAGTTTTTCAAATTGTTCGTTGATTTTTTCGGCTTGTTTTTCAATTTCTACTTTTTGGGCAACAATTTCGCCGGTGCGTTCCAAAACGATTTTTTCTAATTTCTTGTTTTCATATTCAAGGCGTTTGTTGTACAAGCGCATTGTGAGGTTTAAAATTGCGTAAATAAACAACGCAACGGCAATGTAAAACGGGTATTTTAAGCCTGCTAAGTTGTTTGGTTTGTAACTGAACAGATAATAAAATAATCGAGTATCGAACAAAAAGCTGTGTTTATTATTGATATTCAATGTTTTAATTGGTGTTTGTTCGGGATATGGCGCATATTCCTGTTCAATTTTAAAAGTGGCGTTCGTGTCAAAATCTTCCGAAAAAACGATGAGTGTATGGTTCCGAAACGCAATAAATTCAGATTTTTTATCAAAATTTAAGTCCACAAAACCATAGGCGTTCGTGATGTCCGAAATTTCGTTCAATGGCTGCAAGTGCTTGTTATTCAGGTAAAGTGTTTTATCGGCATGGAAAATTATTTTGTCTGAAACTGAAAAAATGTCGGAGTAATTGTGAGCCAAAGGCATCTGCTTGACTATTTTGCCTTGCAAATTACACACGGTTACCAATTTACTTCGTTTGTTTTCTTTTTCGTCCAAACGCGCGTTCGTAAACGCAACGATGTGAGGTGTTTGGTCAATTTCTGTCAGTGTGGCTTTTGTGAAGTTCGTCCAGCCAAAAAATTCAATCGGTTCAAAAGCAAACTCAAGGTTGTCCGTATAAAGTAAAACGTAGGATGCAAAATCGCCGTAAGCATACTCCAAATGTTTCACGGTTTGGTACATTTCGAGCGTATCTTTGTCGGCGGAAGTTCGGAGTCCTTCGGCTTCTTTGGGCGAAATGGTGTTTCCGGTTGAAATAACCTGCGTTGCCAACAAAAACTCCTGACCGCCATAGTTCAAATGTTGCACTTTTGGGTTTACAAAGCTGTTTAATTTAGTTTTTATGCAATTTTTTTGTTCAACGTTGTATTTGTAAATATTGCGCGGCTGAACGGAGTAGCCTCCTTGTAAGTCCAGATAAATATCTGAATTTGAGGTGATTATAAAATTATTTACGACATCCGGTTTCTCATCGTAACGACTTACGGAATCGAGCACAATTTTTTCGGTCGGGTAAAGCAGTTTGGTATCCGCACGGTATCTTAGGATGTTCAAATAAGCTGTATTGTTTTTTACCGAAACAAAAAGTAATTCGGAAATTGAATCGCCGTCAATGTCCGAAAACGTGAAGCGGTTGCCGATAAATTGTTCGTTGTCTCGAAAAATATAGATTTGATTTAATTTTTGACCTTGAATCAGTTCAACCGAATGACCGGAAATATTGATATTGTGATGCCGAACTTTATCTGTGCTTTGGTCCTTGTCAATATCAATCCAATAGTCCTGCTGCGCATCTTCGTGCTTCCACACCGAATCCAATTCCAAAGTATAAGGTTGAAATTTGTTTTCCGGAACAATTTTGCTCACAGCAGCCATAAATAAAACGGCAATAAACGCAAACGCAATTTTTGTAATAATTTTGTATTTATTCATGTTGATTTATGAACGAATTGACAATGATATATAAAGGTTTGGTTTAAACTTATTGGTTATGCAAAGAATAAAATCTTGTGTCTCATATCTCATATTTCATATCTCATATCTCATATCTCA
>DYOJ01000478.1 GCA_020720705.1 Acetofilamentum sp. | reverse complement strand
TACTCACTACTCACTACTCATTTTATCGGACTATATTCTTTCATCATTTGTTCGGCGAGACTTACCATGTTTCTGGATCCGATAAATAAGGGCTCGCGCTGATGCAATTTAGACGGTTTGATGTCCAAGATTCGATTTCCGTATCCGTCAGTAGCTCTGCCGCCGGCTTGTTCTATTAAGAATGCAAGGGGGTTACATTCATATAATAATCGAAGTTTACCATGCGGATTTTGTTCTGTTGTAGGGTAAATAAATATACCGCCTTTGAGCAAATTTCGATGAAAATCAGCCACTAACGAACCGATATATCGCGACACGTAGGGGCGATTTGTTTGCGGGTCGTTTGTTTGACAATATTTGATGTATTTCTTTACGCCGTCCGGAAATTTAATGTAATGCCCTTCATTTATCGAATAGATAATCCCGTTGGGCGGTGCCATAATATCGGAGTGTGATAAACAATATTCGCCTATAGAACCGTCTAAGGTAAAGCCGTTTACGCCTCGTCCGGTGGTATAAACCATTACTGTTGAAGAGCCATAAAGAATGTACCCGGCAGCAACTTGTCGTGTGCCTTCCTGCAAGAAATCGGCATCGCCGGCACGGTGTCCGCGAGGAGTTACGCGTCTGTAAATCGAAAATAATGTGCCGATAGAGACATTGACATCAATATTTGACGAGCCGTCCACGGGGTCAATACTGACAATGTAAGGTCCGTTCTTTGCCAAATCATCGTCGAAAGCAATAATCTCTTCGTTTTCTTCGGATGCAATACCGCAAACCTCTCCACTGCCTTGCAAAGCGTTGATAAACTTTTGATTTGCATATACATCCAACTTTTTTTGAGACTCACCGTGCACATTATTTGAGCCGATTTCTCCTAAAATTTCTGCCAACCCGGCTTTATTTACTTCCCGACTGACAACTTTACCTGCAATCCCGATATGATTCAGCAAACGTGTCAGCTCGCCTTTGGCATACGGAAAATCAGATTGTCTGTCAATAATAAATTCGTTCAAAGTAGTTACGGAACCCATCATAATTGAAAAACTTAAATTTTTCGCTAAATTAGAAAATAAATCCTGAACTTTGTCGCACTTTTGTATGTTAAGTAAAATATCTTTAAAAAATGCGAATTATGAAATTCGGAGGCGGTGTACTCAGGGACACTACCGCACTCCAAAACTTTGCCGAAATTGTTCGCGGTTTAGAAAAACCGCTTGTTCTGGTTGTGTCTGCATTTAACAATGTTACCAATGAATTGGAGCAGATTTTAAAAAGCTATGTATCAAATAATTATGACGAAGTATCTGAGAAAATCAGGCTTTTGGCTCAAAAACATTATTCTATTGCCGGAACTTCCGACTTCCCGGATTTTAATACGTATATTGATGAAATTCAACGCATTATAAACATTCCGTATCACGGAGACTTCGATGCCGTGTATGACGATATTGTGTCAAAAGGAGAATTGATGTCAGCAGTGGTCGTTAATCATTTTTTTAAGACACAAGCAATTGATAATGAGTTAATTGATATTCGTGATGTGATTGTTACCGATTCCATATTTCGTGAAGCAAATATCAATTGGGACGAAACAGAGCAACGCACGAAACAAGTTTTTTCCGAACCGAAATTGTATCTGACACAAGGTTTTATCGGGCGCGATTCGCAAGGAAATTCTACAACTTTGGGGCGAGAAGGCAGCGATTTCACGGCGGCAATACTTGCATTTTGTCTCAATGCTGCCTCTGTTCATTTTTGGAAAGAAGTTCGAGGAATTTACAATGCAGACCCTACAAAACGCAATGATTTTGTTTTGCTCCCCGAACTTTCGTACCGCGAAGCCGTAGAACAGGTTTATTACGGTGCAAAAATTCTACATCCCAAAACTATTAAACCATTGCAAAACAAACAGATACCTATTTATGTCCGCCCATTTGGCGAGCCGGATTTTGAAGGGACACGCATCAGTGAGTTTCCGGCAGGAAATCAAGCTCATGAGCCGGAGGTGCCTGTGTTTATTGTGAAGGAAAATCAAATTTTAATTTCCGTATCACCCAAAGATTTTTCATTTATTGCTGAAAAAAATCTCGAAAAAATTTTCGCATTGCTTGCAGATTTTCGTGTAAAAGTAAATTTGATGGAGAATACCGCTATCAGTTTTTCGGTTTGTGTGGATAACAACAAACACAAAATTTTGCCATTGACAGAAGCCCTAAATTCTGATTTCAATGTTTTGCATAATTCTGATTTAGAACTTGTTACAATTCGACACTATACCGATTCGGCAATACAATCAGCCCTATCGGGTAAAAAAATTCTGCTTCGACAAACAGGACGCAAGACCATAAGATTCGTGTTAGCAGCGACAGATTAATATTCAGTGTTTGTAAGAACCCGTGTAAATATTTGATATTATGTAGGTTATAGTCATTTTTTACAATCGAAAGTATTGTCATTCAATTGTCAAATAGTCATAAACTCGTCATTCAATCGTTTTTATACTGTTTACGGTTGAGAGTTTACATGCAGTATAACCGGTTAATGATTAATTTCAGATACCTGTTCAGTTTATCCGTTTATTTGTTTAATCGTTTAATTTACACTGATTTTCAACAGAATTTCTACCGTATTTTTACCGTATTTCCTAATTCGACTTTACGAAGTTAAAGATTTCGGCAAAGTTTGTGCTTAGAATAGTT
>DYOJ01000477.1 GCA_020720705.1 Acetofilamentum sp. | reverse complement strand
AGGTGTTTTCACCTGATATTTAAGGCTTTGAGGTGATAACACCTCAAAGGTGCAATGTTACACAAGTACGACTCTGCACATATCAGGTGTTTTCACCTGATATTTAAGGCTTTGAGGTGATAACACCTCAAAGGTGCAAGTGCAATAGGGACATTTCGATTTGAATATTTTTAGAAATTCGGTTGAAAAACTGTAGAACTTCGATTAAAACAATTAAAAATGATTGAATGACTATTAAATGACAACTCTGCACATATCAGGTGTTTTCACCTGATATTTAAGGCTTTGAGGTGTAATAGGGACATTTCGATTTGAATATTTTTAGAAATTCGGTTGAAAAACTGTAGAACTTCGATTAAAACAATTAAAAATGATTGAATGACAACTGAATGACAACCGAATGACTATTAAATGACAATACATTCAATTGAAGGAATAGTTATAATCTACATGAAATCAAATATTTAAACGTTTTCTTACAAACACTAATTTGTGAAAATATATTCAATAATATTTGCGCCCATTTGCAAGGCTTTTCGTCTGACATCATCGCTATCGTTGTGAACTTCTTTATCTTCCCATCCGTCCCCTAAATCTGTTTCGTAAGTATAAAGACATATCAACCTGTTTTCGTGAAAGATTCCGAACGCTTGAGGCTGTTTTCCGTCGTGTTCATGAATTTTCGGTAAGCCGTTCGGGAACGAATACGTTTGCTTAAAAATCGGATGAGAGAACGGGATTTCAATAAATTTTTTATCCGGAAATACAGCTTGCATTTCACGCCTGATGTATTTGTCCATGCCGTAATTGTCGTCAATATGAAGAAAACCGCCACCCAGTAAATACTTGCGTAATTGTTCGGCTTCCTGCGCTGAGAAGACCACATTGCCATGCCCGGTCATGTGCAAAAACGGATAATTGAACAGCTCGTTGCTGCCGACATCAATGGTTTCAGGTTCTTTGGCTATTGATGTTCCGATGTTTTTGTTGCAAAATTCAATCAAATTTGGGAGCGAGGTGGGATTTGCATACCAATCGCCGCCGCCGTTATATTTAAGTAACGCAATTTTGTAGGTTTGCGCTTGTAGGATTTGTACAGAAATTATTGCAAAAATCAATAGAATTAACGACAGATACTTATTCATAGTTTGATAATTTATTTTTGAAGACGTTGAGTAAATTTACAAAAATATTGGTATATTTGGTATTCGGAAATTTTGAATAATCAGTCAAAATCGGAAGAATAATATCGCAAGTTCCTGATTTCCATTCAATTTTGGCACCTAAATTCTTGAACCGTTCGACCAATTTCAAATTTGAAAAAAGCGCAGAACCGATAAGGGTTTTGAGATTGTTTTGTTCCGCAAGCACATACAGCAATGCGAGAAATTCAGTTCCCAAACCATGATTTTGGTAGGCATCTATGACTGTGATTGCGAAATCGGCAGATTCGGTATTGTCATCGTTTCTGACGAAGCGACAAACTCCCAAACCGGGTATTTCCGGATGTTCCGGGCACAGACAAACCCACGCCACATGGTTTACTTGGTCAACTTCCGTGAGGTGAATAAGTTGTTTTTCGGTCAATTTTTTCAGCGGAGCAAAAAATCGAGTATATTTAGATTCATCAGACAACAATTCAAGTCCGCGTTGAATAGCGTCTTTATCTGACGGTTGTATCGGTCTGAAATACACTTCTGTACCTTCTTTCAGCCTATGATAAAAGCCCATGACGGTGTATTTTTTAATGAATTTTATCCGCCGGTGTATTTAACTTCCGGTCCGGTATTTACGTCGTCTGAACGGAACCCGAATCCGAGACGTTTTCCGGTTTTTAATTGTCCTTGACTTTTTGCCAAATTTATTTGCTCAACGGTAATGGTCATCATAGCATCATAAGGCGGTACAAGTAAGTCAAAACCAATGGAGTAGGCGATAGCAGTTTCCACAATATCCCTTAACCCTTCAAAATTTATTGCCTGATGCCCGAAATTTGTTCGCAGTAGAGCCATCTGGCGTTTTCCTTCAACAAAATATTGATCATCTTTATTAATAAAGAGCCGTCCGACGAGGTAGCCTAAATCTTCAAATCGTTCGTATTTGAAAGAATCCGACAAAAAATTATAGATATTTATGACCCCGCAATAGGTACTTAATGGATTTTCCTTAACATAAGAAACTTTCCAGACATCATGGTCTCGGTCGAACTCAAAGACATTCGTGTGCATTTGAAAAATTAATACATCGCCGGCAACTTTTAATTGTATCTGAAAATCGCTCAGTTCGTTGTACTTAAAAATCGGGTCGGAAAAGATGTCGGAAAGCGCTTCGTTATAGCGTTTTTCAATATCTTTCAACACCTCTTTCAAAAGTAAAAAGTTTTGATACGTATTTGAAAAAACAAGTTGTTTTAAACTTGCCTTTTTTCGCAAAATCTGCAATATTTGAGTTTCTTTTGATTCACTCATGATTGTAACTTTAATATCCGGAACAAAGATAATATTTTTTTTTAATCTCGAACGAATTTATACCTTTGTTACAAGACTGAGTCCGGGGTTAATGATCGTGTATTTTGGTGGTTATTTATACTCAAAACGGTATATTTCTTAACTTTTATACTTTATTAAATAATTAATAATCAGAAAACTATCACATTTCCAAATTTTCAAATTATCACATCTCCAAATTATTACATTTCCAAATTAT
>DYOJ01000476.1 GCA_020720705.1 Acetofilamentum sp. | reverse complement strand
CTTTCCATCGTCCGATAGGACATGGAAACGTCAGAAGAGACTTGACATGACACTAATTCACGAATTATTACGAATTGTCATTCTTGTAACTAATTGAAATTAAATATTTAAAAAATATTGGATTCGGTATAATTTTGTCAAAAATACTTTTCGGAGTGAACTCATTTATTAATCTTCGTTATAAACACCCATAGCAATATATTTGTCCATTCTGATGTCCATTCGTTTAACAGGGTCTAAGGCTTTAAGCTCAGCATGATGTTTAAGAATGGCGGCTTTGACGGCATCATAAGCTTCGCGGGGGTTTGTGTGAGCACCGCCGAGAGGTTCTTTTATGATTTCGTCTATCAGTTTGAGTTCAAGCATATCGGTTGCCGTAAGTTTAAGTGCTGTTGCGGCTTGTTGCTTAAAATCCCAGCTACGCCAGAGAATAGATGAGCATGATTCGGGCGAAATTACCGAATACCAAGTATTTTCCATCATCAACACACGGTCTCCTACTCCAATTCCGAGTGCTCCGCCGGATGCGCCTTCTCCGATAATTACAACTATCACGGGTACCTTGAGGTTGAGCATTTCATATATATTTCGGGCGATAGCTTCGCCTTGTCCGCGTTCTTCAGCCTCCATGCCGGGGTATGCGCCGGGGGTATCAATGAGGGTTACAATCGGTTTATTAAATTTTTCGGCTAATTTCATCAATCGCAAGGCTTTACGGTAGCCTTCGGGGTTTGCCATACCAAAATTTCGGTAGGTTCGCATTTTTGTATTTTCACCTTTTTGCTGGCCGATAAGCATAAAGGTTTCTCCGTTTATGGTTCCGAAACCTCCGACCATTGCTTTATCGTCTTTCACATTTCGGTCTCCGTGCAATTCCGCAAAATCGCCTTCGGTAAGTGCCTGCATGTAGCGCAAAGTGTACGGACGTTCGGGGTGTCGAGAAACCTGAACACGTTGCCACGGTGTAAGATTAGCATAAATTTCGCGTCTCTTTTCTCGAATCCGATGTTCGAGTTCTTCGATTGTCGCGCTCATATCCACATCTGCTTGTTCGGCAATTTCAATGGCTTTATCTAATTGTTCCTGCAATTTTGCAATGGGTTCTTCAAATTCGAGTAATATCATAATGCTTCGAACTAATATTTTTAAACCGCTAAAATATAAATTTTGCAGATATGTACGTTTCTTTTGTTGTTTTTTTTTAGTTTCCGGTGAGTTTTTCCGGTTCGACTGTCCTATTGTCATGTCAAACCTCTTCTGACGTTTCCATGTCCTAGCGGACGATGGAAAGTCTCTACTGACCTGCATTCGTTCGTAGGACAATGTAGCGTCATTTCAAAATTGACATGACACTATTCCGAATAAAATTTCAGCATCTCACCTACCGCTTTTTTACACACCGGGCAAAAATCATTTGTGGAATTTGACCTCATTTTGCAATTATTTGTCGGGCGATACATTTGTTTTTTAACATATCCGGCACCTTCAAAAGCTCCGATTTTTGAGTTAAACTCTTGTGTGTCGGGTGTCGGTATCGGGGTATTTTTATCGGTCATGGATTTCCATTTGCTGTCAAAATTGACAAGATTTGTAATATTAACTTGCCATGGCTCTACACTCATATCGTAAATATCTGATGCAATGTCGTATCCGTATTCGTATTCGTCTGCCAGGGCCGCAAATGCGTGTCCGAACTCGTGGGTAAACACCTGCTCGGCATCCGGGTGGTCTGCCACACATAAGTTGTAATAGTTGAAAATGCCGCCGCCGCCGTAAATATCGGTATTGACGAGTATATAAATCTGGTCGTAAGGCACATAAGCTGCTATATCTCGCAGTGTTTCAACATTCGGACAAGTTAAATATCGTGAGATGTTGAAGGTGTAAAAATGTGTATCTAAAGTCGTATTTTTCCAAATATTTTCACCCGGAACATCAGTGCCGGACTCCTCCGAAGGCACATCAATGGCCCAAAAGTTTACGTTTTTTACTTCAGATTTAAAAGGTTCAACTTTAATGAAATAGCCGACAAAACGTTCGCAATCTTTGTGAAATTTGTCAAGTTCTTTGCGCGTATATCCGTCCGGAATGATAACGATGTCTAATTTTTTGTGGGAATCGCCGTAATTACGAATTTTTTGCACTTTATAGGCAACCTGCTTATCTTTTCGGATAAAAATATTTTCCGGGTCAATATCAAGCCGATACAAATCGGTAAATTTTGTGTCTTTACCGCGTATTTGAATTTTCAGGACAACTTCGTTTTTCGGAAACGGAATTTGAACTGATTCGTAAAAACTGCGTTTAAATGTTTGTGCCTCATCGGTATCCAACCACTCATAAAACAGCGACGAGTAGCCGCGCGAATAAAGCAAGGTCGTTTCGGATTTATCGTAAACCAGAACTCTGAAATCACCGAAATTAAATTTATCAATCAGGTTTATTTTTGAGCCGCCCCAGTAGGGTTCTTCTTTCAATTGCTCAAAAAATGCCTCGTATCGGTCGGCTAATCCGGCAGCGATATAATCAAAACGAAGAGCTTTGTCCTCAAAATAATCATCGTAATCCGATTGCTTGGATTTTGTATTTGCAGAAAAAAACAAAGCTGAAATGGCAATGATTGCTACGGTTAAACTATTTTTGTTCATAATTTTTATGAGATGTGAGATGTGAGATGTGAGATGTGAGATGTGAGATGTGAGATGTGAG
>DYOJ01000475.1 GCA_020720705.1 Acetofilamentum sp. | reverse complement strand
TGAATGACCACTGAATGACAATACATTCAATTGAAAAAACAGCTATAATCTACATAAATCAAATATTTAAACGTTTTCTTACAAACACTATCTAATGTCTCAAATCTCATATCTAACGTCTTGATAATTAATCTTCGCCGCCTTCGTAGCCGCCGTTTTCGTCGCGTTTTTTGTCCGATTTATCGGGTTTTTGGTTCAAATAAAAGGTGAAGTTTACTTGTGCCATCGGAAATTCAAAATTTCTGACCATGTGTTCGTAATACACTGCGTTTTCAAACGTTTCTTCGTGTCGCATTGTGCCGAGAAAATTTCTGACATTCAGTGTGATATTCGCTTTTTTCTTGAATAAATCTTGTCTAATTCCGATAGAGTTCATCAAAAATCCTTCGCTTGTGCCTTGTGCCGTAATGCTCGGACCGTTGTAGCCCAACATGAGTTGCAGGCGCGTTGTCGGGAACAGTTTGTAGGTTGTATTTGAGTTTAATCGCCATGTAAATGTTTCCGAATCAATGGTTTCGCCGGCAATTTCGCCGTAAATTCCGTAGAAATATCCGCTTCCGCTCAGGTTGATATTCAGTTTTTTACCGAGCATTAAATTTGCCATAAACTCTGCGCCTACGGATTGGTCGTAATTCATATTTTCAAACGTATGCAAAACTAAATTAGGAACTTCGGGAGACGGATTGTGCAAATGCGTGATAATATTGGTGGTTTTTCGGTAAAAGGTTTCGAGCGATACGAACGATGCGCCCAAGATTCTTTTTTGCCAGTTAAGTTCGTAACTGTCAATATATTCCGGCTCGAGTTCGGGGTTTCCGTACCGAACGTTGTACCGATTCATATAGGTTTGGAACGGTTCGAGATTATAGCCGTTCGGGCGGTTGATGCGGCGCGTGTAGCTTGCCTGAAATTTGTTTCCGCCTGCAATTTCTTTGCTGACGTGTAGGGTCGGGAAAAAGTCGGGACGTCCGATTTCATACCAAGTATCCAATTCTTTGTCATAAATTCGACGGTCGGTGTATTCGCCTCGCAAACCGAGTTGAAATCCCAAGCCCCAAAATTCATTCGAGAACGTGCCGTACCCGGCGTAGATATTTCGGACAAAATCCATGCTGTTTTCAAAGGAATACTCCAGAGTTGTCAGTTCCGGGTCGGCATATTCCGACAGAAATGTAAAATCTTCCATGTCGTGGTCGAGCGAGGCTTGCGCGCCGGTTTCAAATTTCCCTTTGCTGCCGAAGGGTAAGGTGTAGTCAATTTTAGCTTCGATTTCCGCCTGATTTTCGTCTTCCGATTCGGTAATTTTGTAGTAAGAATCGGCAATTTTGGTCCAAGCCGCGTCGGTTGTCCATTCTTCTGTAATTTGCTGATTGTAGCCGCCGCGTTGTTGCCAATTTACACTTGCATCCAATTGGTGTCCTTTATAATCAAATTTATGTTGAAATGTGTAGGTCAATGCAAGATATTCTTTTTCGCGCGGTTTGTCGGTTTCCGAGAGGTGAAAAAGTTCCGATGTTGCCGGAGTTGTGAATTCTTTACTTTTTATATCGCCAAGCATACTGAATACAAACAAGCCCGATTTTGCTGATAATGAAGTGCTTGTATGATTGTTGAAATCGTAAGCGATGCCAAAATTTCCGGAATATCCGCCGCGTTTGCGCCCCATGCTGCCTTCGGATTCAAAATTAAAATCGGACGTTTCGCCATAAGTTATGCGTTCGGATTCTATGCTTCCCATGTTGGTTTCCATTCGGTAATTAAATCCGGTAGTCAGTGTCAATCCGTTTTTGCGCCAAGCCAAAGTTGCATCGGCATTGTATTTGTCGCGCAACCCGATGCCCGCATTGAACACGCCGCTCAGCCCGTCATCTTCCTTTTTTTTGGTGATGATATTGATAATGCCCGCTGTGCCTTCGGGGTCGTATTTGGCAGACGGATTTGTTATCAGTTCGATATTTTTGATATTGCTTGCCGGAATTTGTTGCAAAGCATCGTTGGCATCCAAAACACTCGGCTTGCCGTTTATGAGCACCGTAAAATTTCCGCTTCCGCGCATGGTAACGTTGCCGTCAATATCCACCGCAACCGACGGCACATTTTCCAAAACATCTGCCGCCGTACCGCCGGATGATACCAAATCCTGACTGACGGTTACCACTTTTTTGTCAATTTTATATTCGACTTGCGCATAATCGGCATCCACCACCACTTCATCCACATCTACTGAGGCAGCAGAGAGCTTAAATACAGGCACTTCCACATTTTGATTTTT
Source organism: Acetofilamentum sp. (assembly GCA_020720705.1). Classification (GTDB taxonomy): domain Bacteria; phylum Bacteroidota; class Bacteroidia; order Bacteroidales; family JAADGE01; genus DYOJ01. The sequence goes on along the minus strand of DYOJ01000475.1, from coordinate 445 downwards.
CGGATTTATCATAATTTCTTGCGATGAGGTTTCATATCCGATAAAATCGGCAACGATATGATATTTTCCGAACGGAACATCCTCAAATAAAAATTCGCCTTTTCGGTCGGTCATAACGCCTGTAACCAGCGCAGAATCTTTAAAGGTGTATAAAATCACTTTAGCATATTCGGCAGCCATTCCGGTTTTGGCTTCGATAACTTTTCCGAACACCGTGCCGTTGCCTTCGGGCATCCGACCGCCTGACCCACTGCCGGGCTGAGCAAAAACAGAAGTGAATAGTATAGAAAAACAGAATATAGAAAACAAATTTTTCATATTGTTGAGTATCATAAAATTTCAGATATTCGACAAAGAAAATCAATTTTGGTTTAATACAGAAATTCAATTTTTCCGATATACGACAAACAACACGTTCCGATATACGAACGCAGGGAAAATCAGT
>DYOJ01000474.1 GCA_020720705.1 Acetofilamentum sp. | reverse complement strand
TAATTTTATTACTCATTTTCCGTTTTAATCCTTTTTGATAGTTCTTAAATTTAATCCCAATTCCCGTAGAGATAAGAGTTAATGCAGACAAAAACGCGCTTTCAACGGCGGTTTGGGGAGTTTGCGCAGGGTATAGAGCGTTGCGAACGAAACAGAACAAGCAGCCCAAAGCTACTGACAGGTAAGTGCGAAGTTACTGGTATTTATTTTTTCTGTCTCTTCGTTTTCTTATTTTGTTTATCCATTTCGGCTTGTAACGGGGCAACATATTGGCTGTATAAATCGAACAAAAACTCAATCCTTGCACGCTCATTTATAAACGCTTGCGCGCGATAACACAAATCTACGGCTTTGTCCAATTCAATATGTGCCTTTACCAATTCGGGCGGCATACAAATCGGGTCATACATATCTGCCAAACTGCTCTCAGGGTATTTTGCGCGGGCATCTAAAACTGTTTGTGCCGCTTTTTCTACACGCTCTTTTTGTTTGTCGCTAACTTCTTGCGGGAACGGGTAGTTGTTGTAAACCACTTCATTTGAATATCTGAAATCGCTTTTCAACCTTCCGCACGTGTATTTTACCCAAGCCATGTGCATTTGTGAAGTAAGCATTCCAAAATCGTAACGTGTTGCATTCGAAATAGTTAGGCAAGTATCGCCGGCAATCATGTTTTTTGTGAAAAAACCGAAAGGAATATATTTTCTATTTTCAGAACTTACTCTCGGAATTAAAATATAATCATTTACAGGTTGTCTGTTTTCGCCAAATAACGCAGGGAATTGTGCTAATTTTTGAGTTGCTTCTCTTGTGCTGCTTTCTCTTAATTTTTTGACTTTTTTAACCCGTTTGTTTACTTCTTTTAATTGGCGTATTTCGTTTGGCGAAATCCCAACCAACCATAAACACCAACGTTTTTCGTTATTCAAAAATTCTTTTGCACTCAACATTGGTTTTAAGTATTTTTCGGCAGTAGGCTCTATTTTCAGAAATTCTTGTTTTTCTTCATCTGTAAATAAAAAATGTCCGCCGTCATTGGGCATACTGCCAAACGCGATTGGTTTTGCATTGCAAATATTTTTTCTTCGTTTCAAAATTAGAATATCGTTTCCTTCAATCAAATACGGATTAATATTTCCCACTTTTATTTCGTGCGCATCTGCTTTAATATCTTCATAATCAAAAAGTAATTTGTTGGATGTATCAAAATTTGCAAAACCGATGATAACGACATGAACGGCTGCATTTCCTTTTGCCTCGTTGTCCCAACGAAATGTGCGGTGTGCAAAATGGATTTTTATTTTATACCGATTAAACATTTCATTCCACAAAATTCCCACTTGTTCGCCTTGCGAAATGGAATTGGTGGAAACAAAAGCAGCTTTTATGGTTGTGCCCTGAATATATTTTGCCGCTTTCAGATACCAACAAGCCACATAATCCAACACATTTGCGCCATTAATTCCGAAAGTAACTTTTTCTAAATCAGCTTTTTGTTGCTTTGTTTGTAATTGCTTTCCGATAAACGGCGGGTTGCCTAAAATATAGTTAAAATCAATATTTTCGGGTTTTTCTTCGGGATAAACTTCGTCAATAATTTTGTAATGCTCGGTTATCAACTTCACTTTGCCGTATCTGAATTCGGGTTCTTTCGCTGTGTATTGAATAATATCAGCTTGCTCTGCATAAATAGTAATGGTTTTTTCGTTGTTCAATAAACTTGCCCAATCAATTGCTAACGAATTGTCGTTTACTATTTTTGCAGATTTAACAAGGGGAATACGCGCAAGGTATTTGCCGACCAAATTGCTTGCCTTAATGTTCATTTGGTGGTCAACCAACCACATAGCGACTTCTGCAATTCGGGCAGCCCATTCGTCAATTTCTATTCCGTAAAATTGCGAAACTGAAACTTTAAAAATCTCTTCTACTTTTGAAAAGGTCATCTGAAAAAGTAGTTTATCTAATTTAAGCATCTGATAAACAACCTTCAATTCAATTTCTCTTAATTCGCGATACGCAATAATCAAAAAATTGCCCGAACCACATGCAGGGTCGAGAAAACGAAGTTTTGATATTTTGTTATGAAATTCGTTTAATGCCGGTCTGTCGTTTTGTATTTTCTCAAATTCTGCCCAAAGTTCGTCTAAAAACAAAGGTTTTATCAGTTTCAGAATGTTTTTTTCGCTCGTATAATGTGCGCCCAAATTGCGGCGAGCGGTTTTGTCCATAATACTTTGGAACAGCGACCCGAAAATTGCAGGTGAAATTAATCCCCAATCCAAGCCGCAACTTTCGAGTAAAATATTCCGCATTTGCGTATCAAACGAGGCAATGCTGAGGTTTTCCTCAAACAGTTTTCCGTTTATGTAAGGAAATTGAGTGTATATTTCGTCCAGATTTTTTAGGCGTTTATCCTGTGGCTTGTTCAACACACTGAAAAGTTGCGCTAATTTGGGGGCAAGGTCGCTGCCGTCTTCGGCGGTGTGGTTTTCAACAAAATCCCAAAAAATATCTTTTTCAAAAATTGCGGTATCGTCGGCAAAGAGCATAAACAACAAGCGAACCAAATACAATTCCAATTCATGCCCTTCGTAGCCGTTTTCTTTGAGCAAATCGTGAAGTTTGCCCATTTTTTCGGCAGCGTGAACGTTTATCGGGTCTTCGTCGCGTATTATTTGTTTGTTGTAACCGGCAATAAAGCCAAAAAGTTTTATG
>DYOJ01000021.1 GCA_020720705.1 Acetofilamentum sp. | reverse complement strand
GAAGGTTACCCGAATGCGGGGCGAGTTTTTAATTTATCTGTAAATTTCAATTTTCTAAAAAAATAAGTTTAATGATACTTTCCGACACGATTCAAATTCTGATAAACAAACATGAAAATCGCCTTAAAACGCTTATAATCAGAGATGTAAGAATTGGTGCATTTACGACTGCGGTGCAATTATCGGATGGAAGTGTTGGGGTTTCAAGCACACTTATGCCCGAAGATACAGAAATTCATTGCGCAAAGGAAAACCGCGATTTCGGAATTTTTTCGCCGGGTAAAATGACTGGCGAAACAGCATATAACTTGCTGACAATCAATAAACAATCAAGTTGGATAAACACTCTGAAAATTGCAGTTCTCAACGCTGTTTCAGCAAATCATATACAAGAACCTTACTATAAAATAGTTCCGAATACCGACCCCATTGATTTATTGCTGACAAACGTATCGCAAACTGTAACGCTCGTGGGCGCATTTCAGTCATATATCCAACGGTTCAAGAGGCTCGGAAACCCGCTTAATGTGTTGGAATTCAACGAACAAGCATTTCAACATTCTGATAAAAAATTTTATGTACCTGCTGCAATGTACCCTGAAATTGTTCCACAATCGGATGTCCTGATTATCACAGGTTTAACCCTTGTGAACGACACCCTTGATGCAATTTTGAATGTTGCTCGTCCGGAAACTAAAATTATTGTAACGGGTCCGTCCGTGAGTTTTATTCCGGATGCATTTTTTGATAAAGGTGTGAATATCATAGGTTTAACACGAATAACAGATGCCGAACAAGTTCTAAAAGTTGTAAGCGAAGGCGGTGCAGGTTACCACTTGTTTCGTTACGGTGCAGAAAAAGTGTGCGTTGTAAATGAATAAAAATCAAATACTTAGCGAAACATGGCTCAAAGCATCCGTTATCGGGACAGTTTGGGCATCGTCAGAGATAGTTTTAGGGAGTTTTTTACACAATTTACGAGTTCCGTTTTCGGGGAGTATTCTCACGGCTATCGGTGTGGTTCTCTTAATATCAGCAAGTTATATCTGGAGAGACAGGGGACTTTATTGGCGCGCAGGTCTGATATGCGCTTTGATGAAAACCATGTCGCCGAGTGCTGTAATTTTTGGTCCGATGATAGCCATATTTTCGGAAGCAGTTTTGTTTGAAGTCTCAATACGCGTGTTTGGACGTACAGTTTTTGGCTTTGTAATCGCCTCCATATTAGCGGTTTCGTGGACTTTTTTTCAGAAAATCATAAATTTTTTGATTTTTTACGGATTTAACATTGTTGAACTCTACAAAAGTATAATGAAATACACCGAAAAACAGTTGAATTTGCAATTCGACACCTTGATAATTCCGATTTTATTGCTTTTTTCGGTCTATATTGTTGTCGGGATAGGATCGGCATACATTGGCATTAAAACCGGAAAGCAAATTATCAATAACAAATTGATTTACAATAACATATCAAATACAAACTCGTATAATTTTGTTCAAAAAAAAGATGCAATATCTTATGAATATTCTCTTAAATGGTTAATAATCAATATCATTTTCATGCTCGCCGGAATTTTAAGCATAAGTTTAACCGATTGGACAATTTGGATACCTGCGGTAATTCTAATTTCCTGCATTTGGATTTTGAAATACAAACGCGCATTGCGGCAGATTTCACGCCCGAAATTTTGGATATTTTTCGTTGTAATTACCATGCTCACAGCGTTTTTGTTCACAAAATTACAATCGAAAACGCTCATGGAGGCATTTTTCATCGGTATTGAAATGAATCTTCGTGCAACAGTCTTAATATTAGGGTTTTCCGTGCTTGGAACAGAACTTTACAATCCCAAAATACGACTTTTTTTTTCTAAGACCTCATTTCGCCAACTCCCTGTTGCTCTGGAACTTGCATCGGAAAGCTTACCGATGGTCATTTCTGCAATTCCTGATGTGAAAACAATTCTCAGAAATCCGATAAGTGTTGTAAGCCAGTTAGTTCTGTATTCCGATTTTCGATTTTCTCGACTTATGAAATCTCAAAATTTCATTCAAAAAATTTTCATAATCACAGGAAGTATGGACGCAGGAAAAACAAAATTTGTAAAAAATCTCGTAAAAATTTTTCATGAAAAACAAATCGAAATTAGCGGGATTTATGCTGAAAAAATGTTTGAAAACAGCGACAGAATCGGCTACAATTTGGTTGAAATCGCCACAGGAATATCAATGCCTTTTTTACGAAAATCGGATGACTTAAACGAACAAAAAATTGGACCGTTTGCAATTTATCAAGAAGCAATAAATTTTGGAAATATATGTATGACAGAACTAACTATGTCAGATAATCAATTAGTTATCATTGATGAAATTGGAAATCTGGAGCTTTCGGGCGGTGGTTGGGCTACAGCTTTGGAGCATCTTTTGCAAGCTAAAAATCAGCACATTCTAATAACTGTTCGAACAAAATTTGTCGAAAAAGTTATGGAAAAATGGAAAATTCATTCCGCTAAAATCTTTGATATTTCCGAAAGGTCAAACTTGGATATCGAAATTGAAATTTCTGAAAGTATCTCATAATCAAATTATTATGTCAAAATATAAAACTATAATTCGCCGGATAAATTGATATCCTCCATTCATCGGAGCCGGAATAAAGTTGAAATCCGTGTCGGACGATATGCGAAAAATTGAAGTGCATCTGCGCTTGCTGTGGTATAACAAAAATGTGTTTGGGGTTCACTTCGGCGGCTCTCTTTATGCTATGACCGACCCGTTTTTTGCATTGATGCTGACCTACAAACTTGGCAAAAATTACATAGTTTGGGACAAATCGGCAAGTATTCGTTTCATAAAACCGGGCAAAGATACTGTGCGCGCCGTTTTTGAGCTCACTCAAAACACGATTGATGTAATTCACGAAAATCTCGAAAAAAACCAAAAATATATTTTTATCCTGCAGTGCAAAATTACAGATTTACAATCGGGCGAAACAGTTGCCGAAGTAGATAAAGAGCTGTATGTGAGAAAGAAAAATTAAGAATTTTATCGAAACAACGTTACCGAACCTTTTTCCTTATATTCAATTCCGTCTTTGCCTTTTGCTTTTATGACATAAAAATACACACCGGGAGAAGCGCGCAAATTGGCTACTCCCGAACGACCATCCCAACCGATGTCTGTTATATCGTCTTCATTTTCAGTAGAATACATCAATTCTCCCCATCTGTTGTAGATTGAAATTCGGAAGGTTTCCATCCCATTTACCTCAACTTTAAAAAAATCGTTTACACCATCATCGTTTGGAGTAAAAACATTTTGACTGTTCTCAATACTTGAAGGCTCAACTGTTACTTTAAGCGTTTGTGATACAGTATCTTCACATTCTTTTCCGTCTGTAACGGTGAGTAAAACTTTATAATCTCCTTTCTCTTTGTAAAGATATGTTGCGGAGTTTTCCGATGACTGCGCTGAATTATGGTCAAAATCCCATTCGGATGTAACTGCCCAAGTGGTTGTGTTTTCAAAACTTACGTCTAATTCGGCATTACCCGATGAAGGAGTTGCGGTAAAGCTTGGTTTTTCAACTTTCACTGTATAAGTTGTATCTTGCGGACAGCCCCAATTGTTGATAACATGAAACTTATACTCAATATCTCCGTAAGAATTCGGATAAGCTTCCGAATATCCTGCAACTGTATCTCCCAAAAATTGAACTCCGGTGCCGGCAATATCGTGAGTGCCTTCTCTTTCCCAAAAAGTGTTTAAAATATAAAAATCATCTGTTCTTGAGTCGGATTTAGATAACGTATCAGCGAATTTCCACTCGATAGGACGAATTGCTTTATCAAATTCCAAACCCCACGAAAATATAAATCCGTTATCCGTAACTGAATTGTCGGTAATTTTTAACGTCCAATAACCGTTTAATGCACAAGTATTTAAGATGCTAAAATCGGATTGAGGCTGATATGATCCGCCGGGTATAGCCACATTTGCAGACAAAGACGGAATTTGAGTTTCTGCTGATTCGCTGAAATAATATGTGTAGCCTGTTCCTATTTCATTCGGCATAAGTTCATTATCTGCCGGTTGTCCGAAATATGAATTGTTTGTCTCCGAAAAGTCTTTAATAATCAAAGTTTTACCTGTCGGGCATGTCAGTTCAATTTTTAAACTTCCGACATCTGAATGTTCCAAATTTAATATTATTGAATCTAAAAATTTTGCTTCAAAAATTGCATTGTTCAAAAATTCGTCAAAGAACAATTTAGACTCATAAACCTCTGTATCAGAAATTCTTACAGCAGTAGATTCTACCATATCAAACTCGGGAGTTGCGTTCCATTCAGCCGGGTAAGCTTTCCCGATAAGCAAGACTTGTGAACCTTTGCACACACCGTCTTGAGTTTCAGGAATATCGGTTTTTGTTTCGGAAAAATTTGGGAGCATTGCAATTTTTATCGGGCTGATATATTGAATTTTACGGTTATCCTCAGTGAGTATTTCGGTGCGAATGCGGTAGCCGCCTCCAACGGAATATACGTGAGAAACGGAATCTAAATCAGTTCCTTCTTCAGTTTTACCGTCATCGAAATACCATTTGATGTAATTGTTTTGTAAAGTATCCGTGCCGTCTTTTACAAGCGCTTTTAGTATCAATATCGAATCTCTACATAAGCTAAGTGTATCACCGTCAGATGAATACAACGGGACTTTGTTTGAAGTAACAGATAATGTCAATTGGCTGAATCCGATTGTTGTTACAAAAAATAGAAAAAAAACTAAAAAAATTGATTTCACACTAAAACGATTTTTAGCAAAAGTATAATTTTCCGGCAAAAAACATACGATTTTTTTCAAATTTCGACAATATTTTGTTTCCGGAAAAACATACTACAATTGCAAATATTTGTAAGTAAAGTAGATAACAACATTATGAAAGAATTTATTGCTGTTTATGATTTAAAAATACAAAATTTCCGAGAAATCCTTTCAATTTTTGTACATAACTATTACTTTTGCAAAAAAATAGAAAATCATGGGAAGAGCATTTGAGTACAGACGTGCTGCTAAAGAAAAACGTTGGGACAAAATGTCCAAAATATTTCCGAAATTATCCAAAGCCATAACAATTGCGGCAAAGGAAAGTGGCACAGACCCGGAAATGAACGGAAAATTGCGAACCGCTATCCAAAATGCAAAGGCACAGAATATGCCGAAAGACAATATCGAAGCTGCTATAAAACGCGCTGCCGGTAAAGATGCAGCAACTTTTTCAGAAATTAATTACGAAGGGAAAGGTCCGCACGGAGTTTTGATTTTTGTTGAAGCTGCAACCGACAACCCCACTCGGACTGTTGCCAATGTTAAAGCGTATTTTAACAAAACCGGCGGGATGATGTCCCCGACAGGTTCTCTCGAATTTATGTTTTCTCGAAAATCATTTTTTGAGTTTGACAAAACCTCAAATATTGATGTTGAAGAACTTGAACTCGAACTCATTGACGCCGGCTTAGAATTGGTTGAAGAGCATGAAGGCATTGTTTATGTGGAAGGAGATTGGACAAATTTCGGCACGCTTTCAAAGGCTTTTGACGAAAAAGGTATCGAAATAAAAAAATCAGGTCTGAAACGAATTCCGACTAATCCTCTGGAATTTTCTGATGACCAACTCGTTGATATTGAGAAACTTTTAGACAAAATTGAAGACGACGATGATGTACAGGCGGTTTATACAAACATTGCATAATTCAATACATTTTTTTTTAAAATTAGAAGTTTTACATTAGACCTAAATTTCTTTATAACAATTAGTTACAGACGAATGTTTGTTTATGGTTATCTATATCTGATTGTCAGTATATCAATATCTTACAAAATATTTTTGCAAATTCTTGTAAAGCGATTTTTTTATCGTAGCTTCGATATTTCAATACTCCGTTAATATTTTTTGTAAGTTATTGATTTATTGCAAATTAGATAAGAAAATTTCTCGAATAAGAGTATGATTGTAACTAATTGGAATTAAGCGATTTGAGTCTAATGTCTAACATCTAAATTCTAAAATCTAACGAAGTATTGTATTTGAAAATTTTTTATATTTATTTTTCAAAGTCAAAAATCTGAATACTTTTGAATGATTATTAACATTCAAAAGTATTTTTTTATGAAAACAATTTCGGTATTTTTTAGTCGGTATTTTGTCTTTAAACAATGGACAAATGCCGCTTATGGCGTGTTTAATTCTTTGGGTTTGCAAATTCGGATTGCAATTTTGCTACCGGTGTATGTCATGGCTTGGCAAAATACTACTGCTCAAACAGATACACTCAATCTTGACAAAATTGAGGTAAATTCATTAAGGACACAAAAAGAATTGATGAGCACTGCTCAAGTTATTAGAGTTATCACCTCGCAAGACATTGAGGAGTTGCCTGTTACATCAATTTCTGATATTTTGGAGTTAACGGTTTCGGCAGATATTCGACAAAGAGGTGCCCAGGACATACAAGCAGATGTGAGTTTGCGCGGAGGCAGTTTTGAGCAAGTTTTAATTTTGCTTAATGGGCAGAAAATCAACGACTCACAAACCGGACATCATAATTTGAACCTTCCGGTACCCTTGGAAGCCATAGAACGAATTGAGATTTTGGAAGGTCCGGGAGGACGTGAGTTCGGAGCAAACAGTTATACAGGGGCTATCAATTTTATCACAAAGGTTGATAAGTTTAATAAATTGAAAATAAGCACTTTATACGGACAAAACGGCAGATATGCCGCAGCTTCCGCCATACATTTTGGGGTAGGCAAATTTCGAAACATGCTTGCCGGAAATTTCGCACAATCCGATGGATATTTGTTTAAAAATGAAGTCAATAACACAGATTATGAAAAATTCTCGATTTTCTGGCACGGAAACTATGAGTTAAAATCAGTGAACTTACAATTTCAAGCAGGATATTCAGATAAAGCCTTCGGTGCAAACGGGTTTTACTCTCCGAAATATCCGTGGCAATTTGAACACATCCGAACATCTTTCGGGGCATTTTCAAGTGATTTTAAACTCAAACATCCCATTAAATTGTCAGCTTTTGCACGACAAAACAACGATTATTTTGAACTTTTTAGAGAAGACCGCTACTCACGTAACGGCTCATATTTCATTTTTCAGGACACGGATACAGCCAAGTTTTCATCAGGAATATACGAGGCTTGGAACTATTACAAGGGTCATAACTATCATCAAACCAACACTTACGGCATAGAATTAAAGCAAAATTTTCATACAAATATCGGCATAACTTCTGTCGGTTTTGAATATCGGTTCGACAGGATTTTAAGCAATGTTTTGGGGGAAGCGTCTGATACGGTAACTGTCCCTTTTGACGAATACGGAATGTTTACCAAACGAAAGTTGAGAACCAACTACACTGCATACTTACAACACACATATAATTTGCAAAAATTCCGTTTTTCAGTCGGGCTTGCTGCAACTTCCAATCTCGAATTTGGTTTGCATCATACAGCCGGTGCAGATGTTTTGTATAAAATTTCACCAAAAATTTCAACATACATTTCTGCAAATCAAGCAATACGACTTCCAACGTTCACCGATTTATATTATTCCGGACCTTCAAATATCGGAAACCCTGATTTAGAACCCGAAGAATCATTAGCTTTTGAAATCGGAACAAAGTATAGAAATAAAGGCACTTCCGCAAACTTTGTGGTCTATAATCGTCTCGGAACAAATACAATTGATTGGGGACGAATATCTGAAACCGACAAATGGCAAAGTATGAATCTGGCAAAATTGACAACCTACGGTATAGAAACAAACCTATCACACCGGTTCGAAAAAAAATCTATATTGCGCACCATATCAGTATCTTATGCTTTCATTTACACAGATAAGCAAAGTCAGAACTATTATTCAAACTATTCCCTTGATTACCTGAAACATAAAGCAATATTCGCATGTTCACATCAAATTTGGGAAAATTTTGGAGCATCGTGGAATTTGAGATACGAAAATAGGGAAGGTACCTATACTCAATATCTCAATTTAAAGTATGAAGAATCAGAATATCAACCCTTTATACTTACAGATTTAAAACTATTTTGGAAAAATGCGCACGTAGAACTCTATGCGGAAGCCACAAATTTGACGAATGTTCAATATTTTGAAATTGGCGGCGTTCAAATGCCGGGAAGATGGATTACCGGCGGGGTTAAATTATTTTTGTCAAAATTGTAGTAAAATGAACCGAATGTATCACAATCTGATTCAAGTAACATAATATTTTCATCGCCGCATCTGATTGATTATTACAACATTAATGCATAAACTCGAATCCGAGATGCAAACACTTTCGGGCAGAAATCGGAATAATGTAACAAGTGTTACAAATTCAAACGATTTAATAGTCTATATTTGCATTCATCAATATTAAAATTTTAAAATATGAAACAAGAATTAAAATGTATCGTATGTCAAGCAAACGAAAACGATATGCCGATAATAAAACTCGCTTATAAAGGCGAAGAACTCGGAATTTGTCCCGCACACATGCCGATGCTGATTCATAATCCGGAAAAATTGGTTGGCGTTGTTGAAGGTGCTGAAAATATGAAAGGAGTATAAATCCGCTCAGTTTTTTCGAAGAATTTTGTTTGAAATTTAGAATTTTGCTCATCTGATTTTTTTCGGATGAGCATTTTTTGCGAAAAAGGGACTATTTTTGCAAAAAAAATATGGAATCGAATCACAAACCAATCGTATCAATACAAGGCGCGCTCGGCGCATTTCACGAAGAAGCTGCGAATAAATACTTTGAAGGAATCGGTATTGAGATTCTGCCCTGCGATACCTTTCCGGAAACTTTGCAAGCCGTTGAATCCGGTAATGCAGATTTTGCAATGATGGCTATTGAGAATACTGTAGCAGGCTCAATACTACCAAATTACGCACTATTGCAAGAATCACGACTCGAAATAGCCGGCGAATATTACATGCGAATTGTTCAAAATTTAATGGCTTTGCCGGGTGTAAAAATTGAAGATTTAGAAGAAGTTTATTCACATCCGATGGCAATTTATCAAAGTCGAAAGTTTTTTCGTAACTATCAAAAAATCAGATTGATAGAATCAGTTGATACGGCTATTTCTGCCAGAGACGTCGTAGATTCCAAAGACCATAAACGTGGTGCAATAGCATCAAAAGCTGCGGCTCAACGCTATGGTTTACAGATTATTGCAGAAGGAGTTGAAGATAATAAAAAGAATTACACTCGTTTTTTTGCTTTGCGCCAAAAACATAAATTGCAACATATTTCGCCCGAAGTCAATAAAGCTTCCCTATGTTTTTCGCTTCCGCACCAAACAGGAAGTTTATCCGCAATCCTCTCAATATTTGCGTTTTACGGTATAAATTTGCATAAAATTCAATCTCACCCCATTATCGGGCAACCGGGGCAATATTCGTTTCACGTAGATTTGGTTTTCTCGGATTTCGGTCGTTATCGTCAATGCTTACAGGCAATTAGACCACTTACAGAAAACGTCCAAATTTTCGGGGAATACAAAGAAGGCTATCAATCATACAAACAAATTCATACCGAAAAATAGCCGTAAATTGTGTTTGTCAAAAAGTCATTTGATGAACATTACTACATAGTTCTTGTAAGAAAACTCATAACACATTGAAATTATTTATGTTATAGGAATATTTCGACTTGAATGTTTTATGAAATTCTGTAGAAATTCGATTGAAACTAAATAAGAAAATACGAATGACTACTTAATGACTAATTTTGACTACTAAATGAAAATACCAACTGTTGGAAAAAAGAGTATAATTGACATAAAATCAAGTATTTATACATTTTTTTACAAACACTAACTCATACCACTGTTTTAAAATAGTTTATCGTTTTTATCAAACCTTCTTCGAGGTTTATTTTGGGTTCCCAACCGAGTTTTTCTTTCGCGAGGGCAATGTCCGGTTTGCGTTGCAATGGGTCGTCCGAAGGGAGGGGCAGAAAGCTGAGTTTCGATTTTGAGCCTGTGAGTTTCAGCACTTTTTCAGCGAGTTCGAGCATGGTAAATTCGCCCGGGTTGCCGATGTTTACAGGTCCTACAAAGTTGTCGGGTGTGTTGTTCATCAGGCGAATCATGCCGTCCACGAGGTCATCCACGTATTGAAAGCTACGGGTTTGAGTGCCGTCTCCGTAAATGGTAATATCCTTATTTTGAAGTGCTTGTACAATAAAATTTGACACCACACGCCCATCGTTCGGGTGCATGCGCGGACCGTAAGTATTGAAAATGCGAACAATTTTGATGCGCACATTGTTTTGTCGGTGATAGTCCATGAACAAGGTTTCGGCAACGCGTTTGCCTTCGTCGTAGCACGAGCGAACGCCTATCGGGTTGACGTGCCCCCAATACGACTCCGGTTGCGGATGCACATGCGGGTCGCCGTAAACTTCGCTGGTGGAGGCTTGGAGGATTTTTGCGTTTTTGCGTTTCGCCAAGCCGAGCATGTTTATGGCACCCATTACGGCGGTTTTCACGGTTTTTATGGCGTTATGCTGGTAGTGAACCGGCGATGCGGGGCTGGCAAGATTGTAAATTTCGTCCGTTTCTATATAAAAAGGCATGGTAACATCGTGCCGGATGAGTTCAAAATACGGATTATCAAGCAGATGTACTACATTTTCCTTATTTCCGGTAAAGAAATTATCTAAGGCATACACTTCGTTTCCTTCGTTCAAAAGGCGCTCGCATAAATGTGAGCCGACAAAGCCGGCACCGCCGGTTACTAATATTTTTTTACGCATGTCGTTTTTATTGAGTTATATTAACTTTACCAAAGTTCTAAACCCTGTCAAAGTTTAGAACTTTGACAGGGTTATCTGAAATTATTTTCTTCCGATTCCGAAATAATCAAAACCGTTTTCGGTAACATCTTTGCTTTCATAGATGTTACGACCGTCGAAAATCACATTTCCCTTCATAAGTTTTTTCATCACCGGGAAATTTAAAGTTCTAAATTCGTTCCATTCCGTAACCAAAAGCAGTGCATCGGCACCGATGAGGGCTTCGTGTTTATCATTCACATATTCAATCACATCGCCGATTTTGCGGTGCGTTTCTTCCATTGCAACAGGATCATAAGCTCTTACGTTTGCTCCGATTTGTAACAATTTAGAAATCAAAACCAAAGCAGGAGCTTCGCGCATGTCGTCAGTATTTGGTTTAAAGGCTAAGCCCCAGAGTGCGATGTTTTTACCTTTAAGGTCGCCTTTGAAATATTCGTATAACTTGTTGTACAACACAGACTTTTGACGGTCGTTTACGTTTTCTACCGATTTCAAAATTTCGAGTGAGTAACCCTTGTCGTCTGCGGCTTTTATGAGTGCTTTCACGTCTTTTGGGAAACATGAGCCGCCGTAACCCACGCCTGCGTAGAGGAATTTCTGTCCGATACGCGTGTCACTGCCGATGCCGCGACGCACGTTTGTAACATCCGCTCCCACGATTTCGCAAAGATTTGCGATGTCGTTCATGAAGCTGATTTTTGTTGCAAGCATTGAATTTGCGGCATATTTTGTCATCTCAGCCGATGGAATATCCATAAACAAAATCGGATGACCGTTTAGCACAAACGGTTTATACAACTTTTGAATGGTTTTTTCGGCACGCTCGGTGTCCACGCCAACCACAATGCGGTCGGGACGCATAAAATCATCCACAGCGGAGCCTTCTTTCAGAAACTCAGGATTCGAGGCAATATCAAAATCAATGTTTGCATTTCGCGCATCCAATTCACCTTTCAATGCTTTTCGCACTTTTTCGGCTGTGCCTATCGGAACGGTGCTTTTGGTTACAAATACCAAATAATCAGACATATACTTGCCTGTATCTTTTGCAACTTGCAACACATATTGGAGGTCGGCGCTGCCGTCTTCGTCCGGCGGAGTACCAACTGCACTGAACAGTACTTCGCAACCCGGCAAGGCTTCGCGGATGTCGGTCGTAAATTTCAGACGCCCGTGTTCAATGTTTCGTTCAACCATAGGTTGTAATCCCGGCTCATAAATCGGGATTATTCCTTGTTTCAATTTTTCAATTTTTGCAGGGTCAATATCAACGCAAGTTACGTTCAACCCTGTTTCGGCAAGGCAAGTACCGGTTACTAATCCGACATAACCGGTTCCGACAATTGTTATATTCATCTGTTATATGTAAAAGATTATAAATTAAGATTATATGTAGTATTGATGTATCCACTCAAAAAGTTGTGGTGAAGTCATTATATTTTATCAATTTTAATTGAATATCTATGACTGTTTTAAGGTCGTAGAGACAAGTGGCACTTGTCTCAAAACGCCACACGAATGCTCATTTTGCCGCCGATAGATACGAATGCCATTCGTATCTACGTTGAAACTAATGGGTGAAGATGATAATTTTAGTTAATATTAAAAGTTACATTCACCCTTATTTTTTGAGCGGATACGTATTGATGTTGAACCACGAAACAAATATCCAATCTGTAGATATTCCATATTTACCGTAAACAAATTTAAAATAATTGCTCGGAACATAATTCTGAATAAATATTTCAAACAGCGAAATTAATAATATTCTGTAACTATCCTAATAATATTTTATTTTTTGGAACTATTCAGCCGCTATAAACAACTGATTGATAATAACATATAAATATTATTTTATTATATCATCAGTATAAAATTTGATAATTTATTTATAACAAATTGATTAACAATGAATTAAAATTTAGTTAAAATATGTTAAAGTTTTATTTATTTTTATACAGTGTTGATAATCAATTGTTTAAAAAATCAAGAGTGGCTGAATAGTTACTATTTTTTGAACTAAATTGTTGAATATTAGAAAAAAAACGAATAAATTTTTTTAATATTTGAAAAATAATTATATCTTTGCCGTCCGAATTAAGGATGTTTTCGAGACCGATTATCAGAACCATTCCTTTGAACAATATGTATTTACACAGCATAATGTCTAACTAAGTAATTTTTTTATTAAACAAACAAAAATCATGAGTGAAATTTTAAACGAACAAGAACTTGAACAAGTTTTAGTTCAGGACGAAATTGCAACCGAACCTAAAGACAAAAAACATTCCAATGCCTCATCCCTTGATTTTGATTGGGGTGCAGCATCAAAGAAATCAGACAGTTACGATGCGCAAAAACGCACGCAATTAGAGAAAGTGTATGGCGATACCCTTTCGACCATTCAAGAGCGCGAAGTGATTGACGGAACTGTAATTGCTATGACACCGCGCGAAGTTGTCGTAAACATCGGCTACAAATCAGAAGGTGTTGTGAGCTTAAATGAATTCCGCTACAATCCGGATTTAAAAATCGGAGATACCGTAGAGGTTTACATTGAAAGTCAAGAAGACCGCAGCGGTCAATTGTTATTGTCGCACAAACGCGCACGCACACTACGCTCGTGGGAGCGCGTAAACGCCTCGCTCGAAGCCGACGAAATTATCAAAGGCTTTATTAAATGCCGCACAAAAGGCGGTATGATTGTGGATGTATTCGGAATCGAAGCATTCCTACCCGGCTCACAAATTGATGTGAAACCGATTCGTGATTACGATGCTTATGTCGGGAAAACAATGGAGTTTAAGGTTGTTAAAATCAACCAAGAATTTAAAAATGTTGTTGTATCACACAAAGCACTTATTGAAGCCGAACTCGAAGAACAAAAGAAAAAAATTATCGAACAACTTGAAAAAGGTCAAGTACTTGAAGGTGTGGTAAAAAATATCACAACTTACGGAGTATTTATTGACTTAGGCGGCGTGGACGGACTTATTCACATTACTGACCTCTCATGGGGACGAGTTAATCACCCCGAAGAAGTGGTAAAACTTGACGAGAAATTAAATGTTGTAATCCTTGATTTTGACGAAGATAAAAAACGTATTGCACTCGGATTAAAACAATTACAACCACATCCGTGGGATTCTCTTAATGCTGATTTAGCACTCGGTGATACAGTAAAAGGTAAAGTGGTTGTGTTGGCTGATTATGGTGCGTTTATCGAAATTAAACCCGGAGTGGAAGGTTTGATTCACGTTTCCGAAATGTCGTGGTCGCAACATTTGCGCAGTGCACAAGAGTTCTTCAAAGTTGGTGATGAAGTTGAAGCTCAAATACTTACTCTCGACCGTGAAGAACGAAAAATGTCGCTCGGTGTAAAACAATTAAAAGATGACCCGTGGGAACGCATCGAATCTAAATATGCCGTTGATACAAAACATACCGCCAAAGTGCGTAACTTCACGAATTTTGGTATATTTGTAGAAATGGAAGAAGGTGTGGACGGTTTAATTCACATTTCCGACTTGTCATGGACTAAAAAAGTTAAACATCCGGCTGAATTTACGCAAATCGGCGAAAATATTGATGTTGTCGTTTTGGAAATTGACAAAGATACACGCCGTTTAAGCCTCGGACACAAACAATTGGAAGAAAATCCGTGGGATGTGTTTGAAACATTATTTGCAATCGGAAGCGAACACGAAGGCACAATAATCAGCAAAGGTGAAAAAGAATCCATAATCGCATTACCTTACGGCGTTGAAGGTATTTGTATGACCTCACACCTTGTAAAAGAAGACGGAACCGAAGCCTCCGATGACGATAAATTGACATTTGTTGTGATAGATTTCTCAAAAGAAGCCAAAAAAATTATGGTATCTCATCTGCGCACGTATAAAGAAAAAACCAAAAAACGTGCAACCACAACATCTTCAAAATCAACAAATCAAGAAATGGAAAGAACCACTTTGGGTGATATTTCAGACCTTGCCGAGTTAAAATCCAAATTGGAAGAAGACCAAAAACGTAAATAATCATGAAATCGGAACGAGAAAATTTGCAATTCTCGTTCCGTTTGCTTAATTTAGTGCCTTGAATATTTTGTAAATAAATTGGAATGGAGAAAAATTTTGACATCACAAAAAGAGACAATTACACGTTGATTTCAGTAAATGCAAAAAGACTGGATACGAGCATTGCCCCGTCTTTCAAATCTGAATTGGTGATGATTGCAGGAAACGGAGAACGAAACATGGTTATTGACCTCAGCAAAACAGAATATTGCGACTCGTCAGGTTTAAGTTCTATTTTGGTTGCTAACAGGTTGTGCCGAAATGCAAAAGGAAACTTTGTACTCACAGGTTTGCAAGATGCAGTTGAAAGACTGATTTCAATCTCACAACTTGATTCGGTTTTAACAATCACAAACTCGGTGGACGAAGCCGATGCCGAAATTATTATGACAGAATCTGAACAATAATATATGTCGTTCGTAGTAAAAATACTCGGAAGTAATTCTGCGATACCGACTATTAAAAGATTTGCATCCGCTCATGTTCTAAATGTTCATGAGCGTTTTTTTTTAATTGACTGCTCGGAAGGTACTCAAATCCGTCTGCGAATGGAAGGGGTTAAATTCCTGCACATCAATCATATATTCATAAGTCATTTACACGGCGACCACTTTTTTGGTCTGTTTGGTTTAATCTCAACTTTATCAATGCTCGGAAGAAAACAAGCATTAAATATTTTTGCGGACGAACGTTTGCGTGCAATATTAGATACAGTCTTAAACACGAACGAAATAGGGTTTCAGGTTATCGTAAATCCGTTGAATTTTAAAGAGACGAATGTTATTTTAGACACAAATGCCCTCACAGTAACATCGTTTCCGCTCAAACATCGAATTCCTGCTTGCGGATTTTTATTCAAAGAAAAGCCCAAACAACGAAATATACGTAAAGAATTTATTACAACTTACAATTTAAGTGTAAAAGCAATTCTTGACATAAAAAACGGAGCTGATTATCGCTTAAGCAACGGAGAAATTATTCCGAACAGCGTATTGACTGTAGTTCCCAAACCGCCGGTTTCTTATGCCTATTGTTCGGATACGCAATATTACGAAAAAATTATTCCGATAATCAAAGGCGTTGATTTATTATATCACGAAGCAACATTTACATCCAAAGACGAAAAATTAGCTAAGGCTACAGGTCATTCGACAGGCGAACAGGCAGCCAAAATTGCAAAAGCTGCTGAGGTCGGCAAATTAATTATCGGACATTTTTCCAGCCGATATAAAAACAATGACGGCATGGAAGCCGAAGCTAAAAAAATATTTCCAAATACTCAGGCACTCAAAGACGGTGATACATTTGTGCTGAACAGTCAATAAGTCAATAAGTCAATAATACTATCATCGGGGAAAGGATGAGATTTCT
>DYOJ01000473.1:223-2731 GCA_020720705.1 Acetofilamentum sp. | reverse complement strand
CTACTTAATGACTATTTTTGACTACTATATGACAATACTTTCGATTGGAAAAAAAGAGTATAATTGACATAAAATCAAGTATTTATACGTTTTCTTACAGGCACTAAATACCAACGACTACGCTTTTATCGGGGATAGGTTGAGATTAGAAACCGGTATAAGTAATTTACAATCAATTACACGTAACATTCGAAACCCTCAACTTTAAACCGTAAACAGTATAACTTATCGTAATTATTTGTATTTTAGCCATTTAAAAAGTTCTTTATAACTCGTTTTTTTGCCGTACATCAGAATTCCTGTGCGATATATTTTACCGGCAAGCCATGTCATTCCGACAAATGTTCCGATAAGTAGCAGAACCGACAGACTGATTTGCCATATCGGAACTGCCGTAAGTGACATTCGGATAGGCATAATAACCGGCGAAGTAAACGGAATCATGGAAAGCCATTCCGAGAGTGCGCCGCCCGGTTGCAATACAACTCCTTGAGCCGATATTATTGCAACTATCAAAGGAACGGTAACGGGTAACATAAATTGTTGAGTGTCAGTTTCGTTATCAACTGCGGCTCCGATAGCTGCAAACATGGCGGCATAGAGTAAATATCCGCCTAAGAAATAAAACAGAAATGAGATGCCGAGACGTGTCCAATTGAAGCCTTGAAGTGCGGCAAGTAACTCGCCGATATCACCTGAGGCGTTGATATTTGTTCCTGAATTTATGGGTAAATTTGAAGTTGTTTGTGCCTGTAAAAGGTCGGGCGGGAGAAAAAGTTGAATTATCGTGATAATGCTAAAGGTTAAAATTACCCATAGTAAAAATTGAGTAAGTGCAACAAGAGCTATCCCGATGATTTTTCCGGACATCAGTTGAAATGGTTTTACTGACGAAACAATGACTTCAACAATCCGATTCGTTTTTTCTTCTATCACACCGCGCATCACCTGAACGCCGTACATGAAAATAAACATGTAGATAATTATTGCGGCAATGTATCCGATGACCAAATTGAGTTCCGATGAGCTTGTTTTTTCGCCCTCATCTGTCCAAATGACAGTTTTAACCGGAACATCGGGCTTGGCGGCTTCAATTTCTGCTTCGTCCACTCCTAAGCGTAAGTAGTTGGCTTCTTGCACTTTCTGTTCAATAATTTTTACGATGGCTCGTTCGGTGCTGATTCCTACGGGTTCAAAAGAAAACATTTGAACGGCATACTCGTCTGCAGAATCCCCGATGCTTACATAAGCGTCAAACTCTTTTGATTTTATCCAATGTTTGAGACTGTCAATATTCGGCTCGGATAAAAAAGTGATGTTGAAATTTTCCAGACCGATTAAGTCGTCTTTATAGTCCCCGGATTTGTCATTAATGATTAGCGATTTTTTGCTGTCATCTTTAAGTGTGGTCAATAATATCGGCACCAAAAATAAACCTGCCATTAAAAGCGGTGCAAGCAGGGTCATGATTACGAATGACTTTTTTTTAACACGTGTCAAATATTCGCGTTGTATTATCAATTTTGTTTTGCTCATGGTAGCACTGCGATTCAAGTTTTTAAATCAAAAAATCAATATCGGCATCGAGTATAAGTTGAGGTTACCTCTGGTTTAAATGCTTTAATATTAGACATTTAAAACATGTCGGATACTCAGGATAAACCGTAAGTTGCACTTATACACTCTGTATTGAATTGCAAAAATACAGATTTGTTGCAAAACTATCAAATCTCATTTTATAAAAAAATAGAGCTGAGGTCAAAATCTGTAAAAAGATGGGGCTGTTTATGCGTGTTTAGGATTTTTGTAGATGTTTTTGGAGAAACTCCAATGCCTCCTTGTCGTAATTCGAGAGATGTTGTTCAAACCAAGTATCCATTAATTTCTTGAGGGTATCAATCGTGTCTGTTGCGCCGTTAATGTATTGATTTTGAATCTGTCTGATTTCATCTAATAACCAATTGTGGTGTTTCTTGTGATTTCCTAAATTGTGGTATTTGTGTGTCTTTAGTAAAAGCTCTTCGTCTTGAAAATAATTTTCGGCAGAAAAAGATATTTTATAAAGCATCATTTTTAACGCTTCGTTTGTATCCTTTTCAGTTTCAATTTTTTCGAGCATCATTTTTAACCCGAACAAGCGCTCGTGGTGTTTATCAATGCTGTCAATCCCTGTTTTTTCGTTCAATCTATCCATTCTAAATTTTTTTCGGATTAATAATATAGTGTTTTTTTATAAGTATTGAGTATTGAGTATTGAGATTTTTTGTAAAATATAGATATTCAGTAAAATACGAGAATTTTATAATATCAACTAATTTTAATCTGTTACTTACCTTTTTCAGTTATAAGTTATTCTCCTAATACTAAACTGCCATCAAATATATTGTTGCACCTTTGAGGTGTTTTCACCTCAAAGCCTTAAATTTCAGGTGAAAACACCTGAAATGTGCAGGGTAAAATACGAGAATTTTATAATATCAACTAATTTTAATCTGTTACTTACCTTTT
>DYOJ01000473.1:0-123 GCA_020720705.1 Acetofilamentum sp. | reverse complement strand
GGTGTTTTCACCTCAAAGCCTTAAATTTCAGGTGAAAACACCTGAAATGTGCAGGTTCTTGTAAGAATACTCATAACACATTGAAATTATTTATGTTATAGGAATATTTCGACTTGAATGTTT
>DYOJ01000472.1 GCA_020720705.1 Acetofilamentum sp. | reverse complement strand
TACTCAATACTTAAACTCACTGATTTTATTTCAAAAACTAACAAATGGGAGATTTTTTCAGAATCGTACTGTTTCAAATTTCGTCACACAATTTTACTGTTGCCGATTTGGTATTTTCCATACTTATTCTGGCAGGTGTTTCAATAGGTAATGTTCTGATATTTAAGCTCTTAAAGCGAATTGGAAACCACAAGCTTGCACAAAGTTTGAGACGAATCGTAAGCTGGATTTCCGGAGTAGCCGCACTGACAGAGCTTATTAATTTAGTGCACCCGTCATTTTGGAAGATAGTTGTTTTTTCAAATAAATGGTTTAAAATCAACAACTACGATTTTATTTTCGTAGTATCTGTTCCGATACTTGCATTTTTTGTCGTTCGACTACTTCGGATATTGCTGATAAAAGCCGGGACACAAACATCCCGAAATTCAATAATTTTTATCGGATATTTAATTTGGTCAATATCATTAAGTTATATTGCAAAAGCACTATTCCGGGATTTTTCAAAAATTACAGAAATCGAACTTGCAGAAATAAAAAAAATATCTATCACACTATACGACCTCTGGTTTCTGACTATCGTGATTTCAGTTACGGCACTCGGACTTCGCGGATTAAAACGAATATTTGACAGCCGTGTTGAAAGTTTGAGCATGGATGCCGGAACAGGTGCAGCTATCTTTCAGATATTCAAATATTTAGCATGGATAACTGCAGTCATTGTCAGTCTTCAAACTGCCGGATTCGACATCACCCTGATACTTGCCGGCTCAGCGGCTTTATTGGTCGGATTAGGAATAGGTATTCAAAAGGTATTCAGCGACATAGCTTCCGGAGTTATTTTATTGATTGAACGTCCGCTCAAAGGAGGGGACGTGGTGGAAACTACAGACGGAATTATCGGAGTTGTTCAACATATCGGATTGAGAACCACAACTTTACTTACTCGAGAAGATACTTATGTGCGTGTTCCCAATTCAACTTTTATCAACGAAAATATTGAAAACTACACTGACGAAATTGTCCGTACCAGATTTGATATTACAGTGGGTGTAGCTTACGGCTCGGACGTAGAATTGGTAATGAAAGTTCTAAAAGCATGTGCAACAGAACACCCTCAAGTCGAACAGACTCCTGCTCCGTTCGTTCAATTCAACGACTTTGGAGCCTCGGCACTTATCTTCAAATTATTTTTCTTTACAACAGAAAATTTTAGGTTCGAAGGCATAAAAAGCGACATCCGTATTGCGATTGACCGTGAGTTCCGCAAAAACGGTATCACTATTCCGTTCCCGCAACAAGATGTGCATATTATTGAGAAACAAAAATTTAACGCCCCCGCAAATGTTACCTCTATTACTTGAATTTTATTTATATCTGATTAAGGACAACAGACTGTAAAACATTGTAAATCTACATTTTATAAATAAAATCTGAAAACTGTTTATAGTTTATTGTTGAGAGTGTGATTT
Organism: Acetofilamentum sp.; assembly: GCA_020720705.1. GTDB lineage: Bacteria > Bacteroidota > Bacteroidia > Bacteroidales > JAADGE01 > DYOJ01. Next base: position 1,265 of record DYOJ01000472.1, on the reverse strand, counting down.
TTTAAATATCTTAATATGAACGACTTAGCACAGTCTGGATTTTGTAGAGTTTGAACCTTCAACTGTAAACCTTAAACCGTATTATCGTCAAATTCAAGTCGCAAATTCAAATTTATATGAAATGAAAAGTGTCAATAATTCTTCGGTATTAATCATTTATACGGGCGGCACCATTGGGATGGTTATTGACCCAGAAAGCGGCGCTTATCGCCCGTTTGACATTGAACATTTGATAAGCGGCATCCCGGAACTAAAACAATTTGATGTTCGTATCGAAACTCTGTCGTTTGACCCGCCCGTAGATTCCGCCGACCTTAAACCTGAAATTTGGGTGAGATTAGCAGATACGCTGAAAACCAATTATATGCACTATTCCGGTTTCGTGATTTTGCACGGCACGGATACCATGGCTTACACGGCTTCCGCGCTAAGTTTTATGCTTAAGGATTTTAATAAACCCGTGGTATTAACCGGCTCACAATTGCCGATACAGACCTTGCGGACAGACGGAAAAGAGAATTTAATTACGGCTATCGAAATTGCAGCCGAAAGACAGAACGGAAAAGCCGTTGTGCCCGAAGTGTGTATTTATTTCCAAAATAAATTGTATCGCGGGAATCGCAGTACAAAAATCAATGCCGACTATTTTAATGCGTTTGATTCTCCGAATTATCCGCCGCTTGCCGATGCGGGCATAACTATCAGGTATCGAAACGAGCTGATTCGCTACCCTGATTATGATAAAATCCCGACCGTACACACCAATTTGGATTCAAATATTGCTCTCATAAAAATTTTTCCCGGCATGGCACGCCGTGTAGTAGAGCGCATTATCGAAACCGAAAATTTACGCGCGCTCATTCTCGAAACGTATGGTTCGGGCAATGCTTTTACCGATGAATGGTTTTTGAATGCACTGAAAAATGCCAACGAAAAAGGACTAATAATTCTGAATATTACCCAGTGCAAAGGCGGCGCTGTTGCAATGGATACCTACGAAACCGGCAAAAAACTCGAGGATGCAGGTGCCATATCCGGACGTGATATGACTACCGAAGCGGCTGTTACCAAACTGATGTATTTACTCGGCTCAGGCTTAACGGTTGAGGAGATAAAAGTGTTTGCGCAATTATCGCTATCGGGCGAACTGACGATGTAGCTTGTGTTATAAACTTCATAACACATTGAATTACTTTATGATATAGCGAAATTTCGATTTTACTGTTTTAAGAAATTCTGTGGAAATTCGATTGATACTAAAAAAA
>DYOJ01000471.1 GCA_020720705.1 Acetofilamentum sp. | reverse complement strand
ATTTTATGACTATTTTATGACTATTTTATGACTACTTTATGACTACTTTATGACTGCTTTATGACTATTTTATGACTATTTTATGACAATAAAATACACAATATCAAATGTTTACATGTTTTCTTAAAACACTGTTTATAAATTAAATCAATCGTGGGTAAAATTTTTAAAATCTTTGTAATTCAGACACTTATACTTAATGCAATTCTTGCAATTGTAGGCGGATTGGTTTATTCATTTATAATTCCGCAACATTATTTTACGGCTTTTCCGTTCGTTTTTTTTGTATTTCCGGCTGTATCAATATTCGTATTCAGCAAACTTTTACGCACGACAGAACAAAATCAGTCTCAATTTAACATCGCATTTATGCTGTCGTTCATCATAAAACTCGTCATCTACGCTGCGTTCGTAGGAGTGGGTTTAGCCATTGACAGCACAAAACACGAGTCGTTTGTAATTTTTGTAATGATTACATACTTGGTTTTTAGTATATCGGATACAAAAGCAACCATAAAAGCGGTGCAACTTCCGAGAAATCAATAAAGAAAATTGTTATACGGATATCGAATTTGATGTATCTCTTTGATTTTGTCGTACATGACCTTTCGCAAGGTGTCAATATTTTGTTTTTGTTTTGCTGAAATAAAAATGCAATCCTGTGTTTTTGCAAACCATTTTGTCTGCCACTCTTCTAAGCTGATGTTTTCTCGGGTCGAGGGCGTTAAATCGTCTTCGTCTTTTTGGATATATGCAAAATTGTCTATTTTATTAAAAACGAGGTATTGAGGTTTGTCGCCTGCACCGATGTCCGTAAGTGTTTGTTGGACAACGGAAACCTGCTCCTCAAAATTCGGATGAGAAATATCTGCTACATGCAATAATAAATCTGCTTCGCGAGTTTCATCCAACGTTGATTTGAACGATTCAACCAAATGATGCGGCAATTTGCGAATAAACCCGACCGTATCCGTCATCAAAAAAGGGAGATTCTCAATAACTACTTTCCGGACAGTTGTATCAAGCGTTGCAAATAATTTATTTTCGGCAAAAATGTCAGATTTACTCAGCAGGTTCATCAGAGTTGATTTCCCGACATTTGTATATCCGACTAAGGCAACACGAACAAGCTCATTTCGAGTTTTTCTTTGAACGGCTTTTTGGCGGTCAATTTTTTCCAATTCGGTTTTAAGCAACGAAATTTTATCGCGAACAATACGGCGGTCGGTTTCGATTTCTTTCTCGCCCGGACCGCGCATACCGATACCCCCGCGCTGTCGCTCTAAGTGTGTCCACATCCCACGTAAACGGGGCAGAAGATACTGATATTGAGCTAATTCTACTTGTGTTTTGGCGTGTGCTGTCTGCGCGCGAGCTGCAAAAATATCAAGTATGAGGGTTGTGCGGTCTAAAATTTTACATTTAAAACCTTCTTCGATTGAACTAAACTGCACCGGACTTAGTTCATCGTCAAATATTGCTGTATCTATCTGATTTTCTTGAATATAAACTGCTATTTCTTCAAATTTTCCTGTTCCGACAAAAGTTGTATGGTGCGGTGTATTTAATTTTTGGGTAAAACGCTTGACTTCTTTTGCGCCTGCCGTGTGAGCCAAAAATGAAAGCTCATCCAAATACTCATTTGTTTGATTTTCAGATTGTTGCTGTGTAATAATACCTATCAGTATGGCAGTTTCGTTGCGCACTTCGCTTTTTTTCTTTTCTATCATTTTTTCTTTTGAATATTAATTTTTATGTGTCGGCTTGTGAGAGAATGTTGTATTTATTTGAATTACAATAAGTTATGTTGTCGTTTGATTTACGCATCTTCGTCCTGTATTCTTTTCTTTCCGATTCTGAGTTCGTATCGCCGAAATGGCGGGATAAATGAATAAACTCCCGAAAACAGCACGAACACATAGAGTAAAAATACGGTAACACCTGCCTGATTTAACCACCAAAAACCTGTGAATGTGAAAATGTAAATTTCAGTTAAGTCATTGTTATACAGTATTTTAACAGATTCACCGGGTTCGTAAAATTTAAAATAATGCAACCTGCTGCATCCGGTTTTTATATCTTTATTTTTGATAGAAAATCGGACGATTGCACGGTAATAATCATCTCCTTTTTTGCCTTTTATCGGCTGCATGTATTCAACTTTGCCGGTAGTAAAATTGGCTTTTGCAAGATAATTTAGTTTGTGGAACAGTGGGAAAAGTAAGCCCCAAATTAATGCGAACCAAAATATTTGCCTGCGGTTTGCGGTGATTTTCAATGCGATGCAAACTTAGATTTTTCCTACATCTATTCGTTTTGCGTACGGACTTTCAGTGCTTTTATTGTTAGCAAGTTCGATAAGTTCTGCGACAAACCTGTTGATGTCCGCCTCTGTGAAGCCTTTTTCTTCTGCGGCTTCTTGCAAAGTGCCCCAAATAGGTTCTCCGCAAACTATGCAACGAATGCCGTTTTTTGATAAGTAGTCCACAGAAAAAGGAAACTCCTCTGTGAGTTGTTCAATGCTGATGTTTTTGTGAATAACGCTCATTCCCGGATATTTTAATCCATAAAGCACAAAGTTAGCATTTTTTGATGAAACGCATTATCGAAAGATATTTTTTTTTACGAGAACATAAAAATTCTAATCTTAAACAAAGTTCCGAGAAGAACAATCCGCTTTCATTGCGAAAAATGCGTGTTTGACTATCAGACAAATACGAAGGTTTTCCGTATCTGCTCAAAAAA
>DYOJ01000470.1 GCA_020720705.1 Acetofilamentum sp. | reverse complement strand
GACCTGCATTCGTCCGTAGGACAATGTAGCGTCATTTCAAAATTGACGCGATAATAGCTTTGTTTTAAATCGGATTTTTTTTTTAAATGTTAAATGCTTACTTTTGACTCGTATTAAACGACTCTCAAAATGAAAATTATTGTAATTTATTTGGCTGTTTTCCTTTCTTTCCAAAGTTTATTTTCTCAAGAGCGTGATGCAGGAATGTTACTTTGGTATACGTTTAATGCTGATACTTATGACTATAGCGGTAATGAGTTTGATGGTGTCTCAAATACAAACGCGTACACTTTTGACAGATTCGGAAATCAAAATGCCGCTTTGTTTTTTGACGGAATCAATGATTATGTTGCCTTGCCAAATGATGCTCGCTTAAAACCTCAATTACCTGTAAGCATGATGTTTTGGGTCAAATGCGATAATTTAGCACCTCAATATACTACAATTTTTACAAATGATTTTTCGACATCCGCACATTCCGGTGTGTGGACAAATTTAAGTACGGATGGAAGAATGACAGTCAGTTATGGTGATAACACCGGTTTTTATTCGGCAAATCGCAGAACAAAAATCGGCACAAGTTATCTTCAAACCGGACGCTGGTATCATATTGCAGTTCTGGTTTACGGACCGAATGAAATGGAAATTTTCATAAATTGCAAAAATGATGGCGGAACATATTCCGGCACCGGCGGTAGTCTTGTTTATGGAAATTATTTTTCAGGTTCTGTCGGTAGAAAAGATGCCAATGCAGGAGATAATACTTATTATTTTAGAGGTATTTTGGATGAGTTTAAATATTATAGCCGCCCGGTGACCGAAAATGAGATTTTGACGGATTGTAAGGATTCTCAAACTCAAATCATTGAGCTTCCGAGTAATAAATTGATAATTTATCCAAATCCGACAAATGAAATTTTAACTATCAGTGTATCTGAGAAGTATGATAAAATTGAAATTCAAAGTATAGAAGGAAAATTAATTTTTAAGGCAGATTTTTCCGAAAAAGTTAATGTAAGTGAATTACCCAAGGGAATCTATATTTTAAGAGTAACATCTTCTAAAACAGGTACATTTGAAACAACAAAATTTGTAAAAAGGTAATAATTTTTGTGAGAATCGGAATAATTGTAGATAACGAATTTGACAACGACATTCGAGTTCAAAAAGAAGTCCGAATTCTGAAAGATTTGGGCAATTCAATCTTTGTACTGTGTTTTGCATACTCAGGAAAAAAGTATAATATAGTAGAAGGTCTTGATATTGAGCGAATTATTATCAAAAAAAAATGGCGCGATTTGCTCTTTATGTTGTTCAATCGTTTCCCTGTCTATGAATGGATTTGGGCAAAACGCACAGCCCAATTTGTCAGAAAAAATAATATTCAAGTCATTCATACTCACGACCTTTACATGTCTAAATGTGTTCGCAGAGGCATTAAAAAATCCGGACAAAAAACAACGATGATTTTAGATTTGCATGAAAATTATCCTGATGCAATTTTATCTTACAATTGGACGAAAGGTTTTGTGAGAAATTTAGTTGTGAATCCGAAAAAATGGAAATCGAAAGAAAAAAACTACCTGAATCAAGCCGATAAAATTATTGTTTTAAGTGAGGATTTTAAGCAAGAACTTTGCAAAAAATATACGTTTCTAATCACAGAAAATATTTCTGTTTATGAAAATGTGATTGACCTCAAACGCTTTGAAAAATATACGATAATTCCTGAAATTCAAAAATTTAACGGCTTTACAATGCTTTATTTCGGGCAAGTTGCGGAGCGAAGAGGCGTTTTTGATACCATAAAAGTTTTGGACGAAGTTTTGAAACAACAAAAAAATATCAACTTACTCATAATCGGACCGATAGACCGTAGCGACAAAGAAAAATTCGAGTTAGAAATCAACCGTCCGAATCTTAAAAATCATATTCGGCATATCCCTTGGATTGATGTTTCTGAACTTCCGTCTTATCTCAATATCAGCGATTTATGTTTGTCGCCGCTGCACATAAATCCGCAACACGAGTCCGGCGTTGCGAACAAAATATTTCAATACATGTTCGGTGCAAAACCGCTTTTGGTGTCGGCTTGTCGTCCGCAAAAAAACTTGGTCGAAAAATACAATTGCGGACTTGCATACACCGATTTTTCCGATTTTGTGCAAAAAGTTCTATATTTGTCCCAAAATCCAAACGAATGTAAACGCTTGGGCGAAAACGGAAAAACGGCATTATATTCCGATTTTTCGTCCGAAAAATTCGATTCGGTTTTGGTAAATTTATATAAAATCATTTCGCAAAGTATTTAAAATGAGTAATGTAGCTAAACAAAAACGCTTCGAAAGTACATTAACTTTCGTGGAAAAATATCTGCCACAAACAACTAAAATTTTAGACCTCGGCGTTCCGAATTCCTTATCGAAATACTTGGGCGATCACGGATTTACAATTCAAAATACATCAGGTCAGGATTTAGATTTGGATGTAGAAATTGTTAAATCCTCTGAATTTGAAGCTGTTACTGCATTTGAAATTTTTGAACATTTGGTAAATCCGTTTGGCGTTTTACAAAATATTAAAGCTAAAAAATTAATTGCTTCTGTGCCGATGCGCCTGTGGTTTGCACCTGCATATTGGAGCGCGACTGACCCGTATGACCGTCATTTTCACGAGTTTGAGCCACGCCAATTTGATATGTTGTTAGAAAAAGCAGGTTGGAAAATTATTGCTGCAGAAAAATGGAAATCCT
>DYOJ01000469.1 GCA_020720705.1 Acetofilamentum sp. | reverse complement strand
GTGTCTTTGGTTTGATAATAAGATTGATATTGTCGCGGAAAATTCTCACCCCAGACCTCATTTCGAGGCTCCCATTCAGAAATTTTGACTTTGGGTTTAAGTATAGTTGCTGTTTCTGCTTTACGCTCGGTAATCGAAGAAGCCAGCATGCCAACAAAAAAAACCACCACTACGGTAAGTGCAAATATTGCCCAATTTATCCAACGTTTTCGTTTTGTTTCCATTATTCTTATTTTTTATATTAGATTTAAGACCTCAGATTACAGACAACAGATTATAAAATATTGTAAATCATTATCTGTTTATTTGTTGATTTGTTGATTTGTTTATCTGTTTATCTGTTTATATACAACCTACTGCCACCTAACTCAAAATTCCTAATTCCCAATGACTAATTCCCAATTGCATCTTTCAACCATTGTGGAGTTGTGTAATTTTTTTCCGGTATATGAGCATCAGGGGTTGATGACAAACTGTGAACTCTGCCATGCGGAACTTCACGATGACAATCCCAACAGAGTTTTCCGTCTCCGTGTGAGATTGTTTCAAAATTAGCTTCAATGGTAGAAACATTTTCGTTTACATTTTCATGGCATCGTTTGCAATTTTCCTGCACTACGGATATGCCGGCGTCTTTTATTTTAATGACTTCCGGCTCCCAACGCATTGTGAAATAAGTTGCATGACGTATTCCGTCTTGAGCTTTGAAAGCATATTTGCTTAGTTCACTATCGTGCGGCACATGGCAATCGTTACAAGTGGCATGTTCACGATGCGAACTGTGATTCCAAGTAGCATATTGTGGTACCATTACGTGACAATTGATGCAAGTTTCCGGCTTGTCAGATAAGTATGAGACAGCGTTTGACGCTTTAAACATGTATAATGCCAAACCAATCAAAATGCCCAATAGAACAGCTACCGGCAAACGCCAACCTTGCGGCGGAATTATTTTTCTGAGTAACCCTGACATAATTTCATATTTTGAACAAAGATACAAGGTTATTTCCTGAAAATGTGTATCAAATGTTACAATAAATGCGAATTTTTGAAAAAAAAAAGGATGTCGAAATCCGACATCCTAAAAACAAATTTATGAAAAAGAATTACTTGACAACTACACGTTGAACCGAAGTTCCGTTTTCGTTAGAGAATTTTAAGAAATAAACGCCTGCATTTTGAATGTTTACGTTTGAAGTTCCGTTCAAATTCATTGTGCTGATAACACGACCTGCGATATCTACAACTTCAACATTTACAGCCGATTGTGTAGAAACAGTAAACATACCGTTTGACGGGTTCGGATAAACACTGATTTGTGAATTTGCAATATTTGAAATTGAAACAGGGTTCAATACGATTGTCGGGTGATACCAAGCACCTTGCGATACTGTGAATTGTCCTTCGTAATCCGTATAACCTGCTGCAGAAACTATGATGTCATAATAACCATCCGGGAAAACGCCGTAAGTGTAGCCCATTGCATCTGTATAACCTTCATAAGTGTATTTAACAGCATAGTCAACCCCTATCATAGCACCTTCAATCGGAGTTGAAGTAGCGTCTGTTACCATAAATTCTACGAAGTAACCTCCCCAGTAATCAGCTGTAGCTACGTCAGCATCAACAACTTCGCCTAAACGATTGTTTCCGCCTGCCCATTCGCCGCCGTCCCAGCCGCCGTTTTGGAAGTATTTGTATTGAAACGAACCGGAAGTAATGTTTTCAATTGTAGCTGAATAAACACCGTCCATATCAGCATCGGTCAACATTTGAGATTCACCTGTTGAAGGTTCGTTCCATCCGTGTAAAGTTCCGGTTACCCAAACATTGTCAGTCCCAACTACAAATGTGCCGGCAGTGATTGGCATGTTCATATCAACATTAAAAGTTACACTGTAAACCGGAACATAGTTAAAATTAACAGTAATGTCAAGTTCGTTAGCATCCATATCCACAAAAGTAGTCGTGAGGGTATTCAAACCTTCTTCCCAAACAAATGGTTGTTCGGGTTGGAAAATCCACAAATCAGAACCGGCATAAACCATGTTGCCGAAATCTGCACCTTTATAGAATACATCAATGGTTGTAGTATTGATAGCGTCATCAAGAACTACGATAGACAAAGAAGTTAAGCCATCCGTAGCGAGGAAGTCGCCTAAGTCATATACATTATTTGTTGCTGTTCTGGTTTGTACGCCCATAGCTGTGGTTTCAAAGGTAAGGACACCTGCTGTAGGAGGAATACCAATAACATAAGTATCACCATAGATAGCAAAACTTGTAGATGCTGCACCTGTAACTCCTAACGAAGACAAAGTTGCAAAATTAGGATTACCTGTTCCGAACAAATCCGGACCGTCGCGAAGCATTGCTTCGTTCAAAGTTTGATTATCCCAAGTGTGCCAATTCCAACGTCCTTCACTTAACTGAGTTGCTGTCGGGTAATATCCGCTGACACTTAGCCAATAAATAACTTCGCCGTCAAGAACCAAAGGATTTGTGAATACCAATTGTTGGTGAATGGGGTCTGTGATAGCAACCATTTCGTCAAAAACAACCGCTCCGGGCATACCTGCATTGTCTTCGTAAATGATAACATGGAAACTTTCAACAAAATGACCGGTGTTTGTTTCAAAACCATTGGTTGAAATGCTGTCAATTTGCCATGTTCCGGCCGGTAGAATAAAGTCGTCAGCTGTTTCAGTTAATCCGGGAATGCCGCCAAAATCAGTTGAAATAATACCATTTGTTGAACCTGTTAC
>DYOJ01000468.1 GCA_020720705.1 Acetofilamentum sp. | reverse complement strand
CCTCAGGCGGCACATGGACAAATGATGCTTCAACATCTCCTGCAATAGATGCCGGAAATCCTGCCGATGCTTATGCAAACGAACCCGCCGACAACGGTAGCCGCATCAATCAAGGAGCATACGGAAATACGGTTCAAGCCTCGAAAACAGCAACAGCCGCTGCCGGTTTGTGGACAGGTAACACAAGCAACGATTGGGCAACCACAAGCAACTGGTCGAGCGGCACAATACCGACTTCTACCGATAATGTAACCATTCCGGCAAGCCGTCCCAATTATCCGCTTATCAACGAAGCCGGCGATGTTTGTCAAAACCTCGAAATTCAAGACGGCGGTAGTTTAACGGTTACAACAGGAGGAAATCTTGCCGTAAGCGGAACAATTACTTTGGGCAATGGAACATCAGGAAATTTAACAATGACAGCCGGAACTTTAACATCTACCGGAACACTTACCGCAAATGCCGGTTCAAACCTCTATATCACAAGCGGAACATTCAGCCCGAATGCCGTCAGTTTCAATGCAACAAGCACAACAACATATAACGGAGCCGGTCAAAGTATATCGAATTGGACCTACGGCAATTTGGTATTAAACGGAACCGGAACAATGTTAATTTCGGGAACAATTGCTTCACCTACAATTTGCAATAATTTGACGATTAACAACAGCGGAAACGTTCTGAATATCGACGAAGGAAAAGCATTAACAGTGAATGGTTCGATTACAAACAACGCCGGAACTGCCGGTTTGGTAATCAATTCTGATGCTACGGGAACCGGCTCACTAATTCACAATTCAGGTGCAGGTGTAAATGCAACGGTATATCGCTATTTAGAATCCGGAGCAACACGCAGATGGCACTTTGTGTCTTCACCGATAAGCTCAGCTACGGCTTCGAACTTTACAAGTACATCGAACTTATACCAATATGATGAATCAACAAATGATTATTGGACAGGAGCTTCAAACGATGCCGGAAGCGTGAACGGATGGCTTCCTTTTACGGCAGGTGCAATGCTTGTTAATAAAGGCTATGCTTATAATTATTTTACGGAAACCTTAAATTATGCAGGTCAATTAAATATTAATACGGCAACAAATGCAATTACGGTAAATTATACCAATAACGGCGTAACAGCTCCAAACGGCATAACCTATCAAGATTTTGACGGTTGGAACTTCATTGGAAATCCTTATACATCAGCAATTGATTGGGATAATGCAGCAGTAAATCATGCTGCAGCAAATTTATTAGACGGTATATATATTTATGACGATGCAGTTGCTCATACTTATACAAGTTATGTAAACGGTGTCGGTACAAACGGCGGAACACAATATATTCCTGCTATGCAAGGTTTCTTTGTTAAAGGTGATGCCACAGAAACACCCGGAACTTTAACCATAGGAGCCGCAGCAAGAACTCATAATACACAAGCATTTTGGAAAACAAATTATGAAACACCCGAAAATTTTATTCGCTTAAAAATAACAGCAAACAGCTATTCCGATGAAACGGTTATCAGATTGTCGGAAGGTGCGAGCAATGATGTTGATAATGGATTAGATGCGTATAAAATGTTCACATGGGATACAAATGTTCCTCAAATATATACCAACTCAAACAGTAATACAGGCTATTCAATTAATACGGTAAATACTTTATCTGCAGGCTCTGTTTCAATCCCGTTGAAAGTAATACAAACCGGCGGAACGTATTCAATTCAAATAACTGAATTTAACTCGTCGGAATATAAGGTTTATTTAAAAGATAATTTGAATAACGAGAATATTCAAATCGGTTTAGATGATATCTTTAACTTTGTTTCGGACGAAACAGATGATGCCGGCAGATATGAAATTATCTTTGAGAAGAATACTTTAGGTGAATTACAAGCAAAATCAACTTTTGTAACATTATTCCCCAACCCGAACAGCGGCACTTTTTATTTAACCATAGGTAAAAGTGTTGAGGACTATACCGTAACTATTACAAACACAATCGGACAAACCATTTACAATAATAAGTTCAACAATAACTTAACAAAAGAAATCAATTTGAAAACAGCAGCAAAAGGATTATATTTTGTCAAAATTGAATTTAGCGATAAATCAATCGTAAATAAAAAAATAGTCATCGAATAAACAATTAAGAGGCTTTGCTTTTTTAAAGCAAAGCCTCTGTAAAACATTAATCATTAATAAAATGAAAAAGATTTTTATAATCATATTTTTTTTTAGTTTACCTATATTTCTGTTTTCTCAAAGTAAAATCATTAAGTCTGCGGAGAACATCGAAACAGACTTTGATAAAGGTCCGCCTTTACCGTGCGTACACCCTGATGTACAGGCAAGTAATTTTACGGCAACGGCAACTTCAAGTTCAACAATAGATTTAACTTGGACAAGAGGCAACGGTGATAATGTTCTTATTTCAGTACATGAAGCCGCTGCAGTTGATAGTGACCCTGTCAGCGGTACAAGCTACACCGCAGATAATTCCGCTCCTTTTTCCGGTAGCGAAATCGGTACCGGAAATTTTGTTGTCTATATAGGAAACGGAACATCTGCTTCAATTACAGGTTTAAACTCGTCAACAACATATCATTTTGCTATTTACGAGTATTATACTACCGATATATGCTTCTTAACTCCCGGTGCTGTCGCAAATGCTGCGACTCCGGCAGCTGCCCCGGTAATCTCTAATGTTTCTCCTAATAATTTCTTTGCCGATAAAGGAGCACAACTAACGATTACAGGATTTGATTTAG
>DYOJ01000467.1 GCA_020720705.1 Acetofilamentum sp. | reverse complement strand
TTAATATAATACAAAATATAATTTTTATGCTTGTAAAAATTTACCCCGAAAACCCCGACCAAGACTTGATACGTCAGGTTGCAGATTTAATTCGCAACGGGGGAGTCGTAATTCTGCCCACCGATTCGGTGTACGGTTTCGCCTGCGATTATTCCAAACCCAAAGCAGTTGAACGACTTGCACGTTTAAAAAACCTGAAACCCGAAAAAGCCGATTTTTCATTTATGTTTGAAAATTTGAGTATGGTATCTGATTTTACAAAACCGCTCGAAAATTCGATTTTCAAACTAATTAAAAAAAACACACCCGGTCCTTTTACTTTTATCATTGAATCAAACCAAAAAATTCAAAAATTTAGTAAAAACAATAAAAAAACGCTCGGTGTACGTATTCCTGATAACGAAATTGTGCTGGCAATCGTGCGCGAGCTTGGGCATCCGATACTGACAAGCTCCGTTATTGATGAAGACGATATTGTGGAATACACGACCGACCCGTCTTTAATTGCCGAACGTTTTGTAAATCAAGTAGATGTAATCATTGACGGCGGATTCGGAAAAAACGAACCGACCTCAATCATTGACTGCACATCCGGCGAGACAATCATTGTACGTGAAGGAGTTTTACCTTTAATTTACTGATTTCTAAAAAAAACTACGTTAGATTATAGTATTTATATGTAAGACATTAAAGTCAAATTGCTTAATTCCAATTAGTTACAATCAATTTCAGTTGCTGAGATTTTTTATACGCTAATCTGCAATGAATCAATATCTTACACAAAATATAACCGGACTTTTATTATTAAAAAATATAAAAAATGAGCAATTCATCATTCAATATTCAAACTATTTTTCCTAAAACATCTCAAATTCCTAAAAAGTTTAAACTTATAGCCAAATACGAGCAAAAAGAATACTTAATCGGCGGCGAAATACGAATTTGGAACGGAGCTGTGCAGCAGGTTTATTCTCCTGTATGTATTTCGGACGGGAAAGGCGGAGCAAAGCAAAAAGCCTTAGGCTCATATCCTTTACTGACTGAAAAAGAAGCTATTGAAGCAATTAATGCGGCTCAACATGCGTATAACAACGGTTTTGGACAGTGGCCCACCATGTCTGTTGAGCAAAGAATAAAACATGTGGAGGATTTTGTGTTTCGTATGGCACAAAAACGCGACGAAGTTGTCAATCTCTTAATGTGGGAAATAGGGAAAAATCTGTCCGATTCAGAAAAAGAATTTGACCGCACCATAGACTACATCAAAGATACCATAGAGGCTCTCAAAGAATTAGACCGCAACTCATCACGCTTGGTTATAGAAAAAGGCATACTTGCACAAATAAGGCGAGCACCGTTAGGAGTTGTGTTGTGTATGGGTCCGTATAATTATCCTCTTAATGAGACATTTACGACCCTCATTCCGGCACTAATCATGGGTAATACTACGGTGTTTAAACCTGCCAAAATGGGTGTTCTGCTACACAAACCTTTGCTTGAAGCGTTCCGAGATGCGTTCCCGCCCGGAGTGGTGAACACCGTTTACGGAGACGGAAAAGCTGTGGTTGGTCCGCTGATGAGTTCCGGTAAAGTGGATAGCCTTGCATTTATAGGGTCGAGTCGGGTTGCGAATATTTTGAAACATCAACATCCGCGTTTGCACCGGATGAGGTCTGTATTAGGATTGGATGCCAAAAATGCTGCAATTATTTTGCCCGATACAGATATGGATTTAGCCGTAAACGAATCGTTGCTCGGAGCACTATCGTACAACGGACAACGTTGCACCGCACTGAAAATTCTGTTTGTACATAAAAGTATCGCACATATATTTCTCGAAAAATTATCAACAAAAATCGAAAACTTAAAAATAGGAATGCCGTGGGACGACGGTGTTCAAATTACGCCTCTTCCCGAAGACGGAAAAGCATCGTATCTAACTGATTTAATAAAAGATGCCGAATCTTTTGGCGCAAAAGTCATGAATCCGTCCGGAGGTAAGTTCAATGCGACAGTCTTTTTTCCGGCTTTGCTCTACCCTGTTTCGCCGCAAATGCGAGTGTATAACGAAGAGCAATTCGGACCGCTCGTACCCGTTGTGCCTTTCGACGATATTCAAGAGCCGCTTGATTATATAACAAATTCAAATTACGGACAACAAGCAAGTTTATTCGGAAACAATCCCGAACAAATCGCAAGCCTTATTGACCCGCTCGTGAATCAACTCAGCAGAATAAATATCAACAGTCAATGCCAACGCGGACCGGATATATTCCCGTTTACAGGCAGAAAGGACTCCGCTGAAAATACTCTTTCCGTAAGCGATGCCCTGAAAGTGTTTTCGATAAGAGCTTTGGTTGCGGCAAAACTCACCGAGAGCAATAAAATTCTGATAAATAATATTTTGCAAGATAACAAATCAAATTTTTTATCCACCGATTTTATTTTGTAATGTTTGTCAGAAACCGTGTAAATATTTAATATGACGTTGGTTATTGACATTTTTCCAATCGAATGTTTTGTCATTTCGTAGTCATTCAATAGTCAAAAGTAGTCATTCATTTTTTTTTCAATCGAATTTCTACCGTGTTTCTGCAGAATTTCTAAAATCATTATAGTTGAAATATCGGTATAACATTAAGTTACCAATCTGTTATGATTTTTCTTACAAAGTCTGTTTATAAGACGTGCTTTCAAAACAAAATTTTACAATAATTCCGTAACGTCAAATTAGGGTCTGCTGAAAAACTTACAATTAGCTAAATTACAGTAAAATAAAGCA
>DYOJ01000466.1 GCA_020720705.1 Acetofilamentum sp. | reverse complement strand
TTGGAAAAAAGAATTTAATTGACATAAAATCAAGTATTTATACGTTTTCTTACAGGCTCTATTTTCCGCTCCAAAGTCGCCCGGCAGGCATTCCTGTTTTGTCGGTAAAAAACACATCAATTTCGTGTTCGAGTGCGAGCAAAGCGGCATCGGAACTGATACGTGCGCCGCGCGAAATATGAATGCTGTTTACTTTGTCGGGGAAAATTTGCTGTTTACCTTCATCCGTTTTCACAACAAACAACCCGTTTTCTTTTAGCAAAGAAGTTCCGAAAGCGTTTAAAATCAGGTGCATGACGATTGAATTTTTACAAGTAATAATTACAATTTTTGTATCTAAATCATTGAGAAATACCGTCCGCCCCTTGCGAGGCGAACGGTTGATAGGGAGGGCGGTTGTTTGTGATGTTTTTCTAATGTTTTCCCAAGCCTGCTGAGGTTGTTGTATATTTATAATAAAATTTGTTAGGAGCAAAGGCTGTATAAAACACACTGCGAACAGACAGCACTTCATCGCAGAATGATTCTGTTCGATAATTAATAAACATGCTCGACGGATAATTTGTAATTTCCGACACATAAAATTTGTGGGTCAAATCAATTTCACTCGATTTACCTTCAATTGAGTAAGTTAATCTGTTTTCGAACACATACGGACTGCTATCAGCAGTAAAGGTTCGCGGCTGAATTTCGCGACGAGTCGGATATTTCAACAAATCACAATCGCGATACAAGCCGTCCGAAATGGTAAATTCGGATAACGACTTGGCGGATTTTGCCGGGATATACAACTCTGACGTTTCGGCACGTTCGACTGAAAACGAAGACGAAGTCCCGCTTGCGGCTGTTGCCGTGCGCACTGTCGGCGAGTACAAATTGCTTGCACGTTGCGCCGTGCCGTAGCCGTAACTCGTCGCTACACCTGCCGTAGAAGTGTAAGTCCGATTTTGAAAATAATCAAACGCCGCGCCGTTCAACACAAAAAAACAGCGGTCTTTGTGTACGGTAATAAGTTTGTCGGTTTTGTTGAAAAACGTAAACCCGGCATTTCCGCCTTCTCCCCAAAAATTGTAAAAAATTTGACATTCATCGTTTTCAAACACAAGCGCGTTGTCGGATGTTTTAAAGTTTTCCGATGTCGGAACAGCTTTATACGCCTGATAGTAAGTCGGTGTCGTACAAGCCGAAGCAAACAGAACACTTGCAAAAATACCGAAAAGAAATTTTTTGTTCATAAAATGTATCATTTAAAAAATTAATAATGATACATCAATTACAAAATGCGTTCCGGAATGTTATGTCTTTATTTTACAAGCAATAACAAATCTTCAACTCATCAATATTTAAAAACAAACCGGCAAATAATGACGGGTAAGAAACAAAAAGTATTAAACAGCCTCACTCAAAAAAGCACGTAATGATTTTGTAATCACGCCGTTGTATGTGTTAGGAGTCGTGTAAGCATCCATAGCCACAAGATATTTCGGATAATTATCTTCTATTTTTATTAAATTTCCGAATTCTCGCTCCAAAGTGCTTTGTTCGTTTAATAAATAAGTAACTTGAACGTAAATTTTTTCCGCGTTACGTGAAGCCGTAAAATCAATTTCCATGGATTTATTTACACCGATATGAATTTGGTATCCGTTAAATATCAAATGATTATACACGGCATTTTCCATAATTTTATGGATGTCTCCCTGCGAAAATCCGACCAACGCATTGCGAATGCCGATATCTTCAAAATACACTTTTTCGCCGATTTCAAAAATCTTTTTCCCGCCTATTTCCGCTCGTTTCACTCGATGAACGAAAAAAGCGCGTTCCAAATAATTTAAGTAATTCATTATCACCTCATAAGAAACTTTTATTTTTTGCGCTTTCAGGTATTTTTCAATCGCATTTGCCGAAAAAATACTGCCGCAATTATCTGCAAGATATTTGGTTAAATCGGTCAAAAATGCCACATTTCGGATATTGAAGCGACTGACTATATCCTTGAAAAAGATAGTGTTATACACATTTTTTAGATACTCGAACACGGTTTTGTCGTCGTCGGGCAACAGGCGCAAAAAAGGCAAGCCGCCGTGTTTTAAAAATCTAAGTAAAGCTGCGTCCGTATTTTCTATGTTATGAAAATCTAAAAATTCGAAGTAAGACAAACTGTGTATGCTGAACTCTATGTATCTGCCGCTCAACACAGTAGCTAAATCGCCGGAAAGCATGTCGGCATTGCTGCCTGTGCAAAAAATATCGAATCTCCCTTCGTGCAACAAACTGCGAATTGCCTTCTCGAACTCCGTAATTTCCTGAATTTCATCAATAAACACATAGTTGTCGGACGGTGCAGATTTTTCCGTAACATAATTGTAAAGGTCGGTGTAGGTCTTGATAAAATCAAACGCAAAATCTTCTTTATTAACAGAGATTATTGTAGCATTTGGATTTATAATTTTCACATAATCAATTAGTTGCAGAAGGATATAACTTTTCCCTGTGCGGCGTTGTCCGGTGAGTACTTTGATAAGCGGTTTATCAATAAACGGCTTTATTTTTTCGAGATATGAGTTACGTGCAAGGATTTCCATGTGTTGATGTTAATGTCTTGCAAAAATACAAAAGTTTTGGTTATAACCAAAACATTCACCAAAAACACAAAAAATTCCGACTATAACCAAAACTTTTGCTTAATTTTACAAAAGTACCGACTATAATCGGGAAAACTGTCTTTGTGAAACACCCATCTATCACGGATTTGAAATCCGTGTTACTCACAAACAAATAATACAA
>DYOJ01000020.1:8986-16791 GCA_020720705.1 Acetofilamentum sp. | reverse complement strand
AAAATTTATGACTATAATTCTGAAAATCAGCGCATTTCTTCATTAAGTTCCGTTCCAAGATTAATATTTTGCACCTCCGCCGTCAGAACCGCCCATAGGATGCCAAATTGTTTTATTTTCGAGAGTATCAAAAATAAGGTAAGGAGATAAACTTTCGGTGTAACTGTATGTTCGAATACTGCTTCGCTTAACATTTATGGCTGCATTTTCTTCTATCAGTTTTCGCTCCTCAACCGAGTCGGAATATGCAATTACGGAATTTATATCCATGTGGTTGGTAAATGCCGAAACTAACTCATTACGACTACCGGTAAGAATGTTCACCGTTCCTGCCGGTACGTCCGATGTGTGGATAACCTCGGCAAACGCAATTGCAGTTAATGAAAACTGTTCAGCTGAAAGAATTATGACTGTATTTCCGCTAATAAATGCGGGAATAAACGCAGCCAACAGCCCTGCAAGTCCGGAATTTTCCGGTGTCAGCACCGAAACAACGCCCACAGGCACTCCGATTGAAAAGTTGAAATATGCACCGGAAACCTGATTTACGGTCGAATATATTTGTTGAAACTTATCAGCCCAGCCGGTATAGTAAACCAGCAAATCCACAGCATCTTCAATTTCTTTTACGGCTTCGGAGGCAGACAATCCGGCTCCTTCCAACTCTGCGACAAATTCGGATTTTCGTGCATCCAACATTTCGGCAATTCGATAACATATTTGCGCTTTGTTATATGCCGAGCGAGCAGCCCAAGCAGGTTGTGCTTTGCGAGCCGCTTCGACTGCTGCTTTGAAATCTTTTTTCGAAGCTTTGGAAATATTTGTGATAGCGTCTGTTTGTTTGTTTTTCATGGCTGTATATCTTCCGGATTCTGTACGCGGAAACGCACCGCCGATATATAATTTATATGTTTTTGGTACCGATAAAAAACCGGTTTGCTCATTGAAATCCATATTTTTTGCTTGGGATTTATGTTTGTTTAACGATTTCTTTTCCACGATAATATTTTTTATAAACGTATTGGTCATTGGACTCTATTGAACAGTTTGGATAAAAATTTTTGTAAACACCTAACTTTACAATACATCAACACAATAAATTGGCAATACATTTTAACTTGCCGGTATCAAAAGATTTGCATCTGACATCTAATGTCTGTCTAAAATCTAAATGCGTCCGATTAAATTAAAAAACTTATAAATTCAAATACGCAAGTAAGCCGTGCAAGCCGCCTTCGCGACCGATACCACTTTCTTTGACACCGCCAAAAGGCGATGCGGCATCGAATTTATTAAACGAATTTGCCCAGACCACACCGGCTTCGAGTCGGTTTGCTACTTCAAAAATCTTCGAGCCTTTATCTGTCCATACACCTGCTGACAATCCGTAATAAGAATTGTTAGCCTTTTCGATAACTTCGGCAATAGTCCGAAAGGTTTGAACTGCCAATACAGGACCGAAAATTTCCTCCTGCACTATGGTTGCCGATTGTGCAACGTTTGTAAAAATGGTTGGTTTGCACCAATAGCCTTTTTCGGGCGTAGCACAACTGTCCTGATACATCACTCCGCCTTCGCTTATGCCTTTATTGATATAGTCTGTTATGGTTTCTAATTGCCGAGCAGAGTTAATAGCTCCGATGTCAGTATTTTTATCCATCGGGTCTCCGATTCGTAAAGTTTTCAATCGCTCCTTGAGCTTTGCAATAAACAAATCCGCAATATTCTCTTGAACAAATAAGCGAGAACCTGCACAGCAAACATGTCCCTGATTGAAATAGATTGCGTTGATAACGCCCTCAACAGCTTGGTCAATCGGAGCATCGTCAAAAACGATGTTTGCACCTTTACCGCCTAATTCGAGTGTCAATTTTTTACCGGTGCCGGCAATACTTTTTTGAATCAATTTGCCCACACGAGTCGAGCCGGTGAAAGCTATTTTATTGATATCCGGGTGATTGACTATGGCTGCCCCTGTTGCACCTTCTCCGGTTACGATATTTACGACACCGGGCGGAAGTCCCGCATCTTGTATCAATTCGGCAAGTTTTAATGCGGTGAGCGAGGTGGTTTCTGCCGGTTTTAAGACTACGCAATTTCCCGCGGCAAGTGCGGGAGCTATTTTCCATGCCGCCATCATAATCGGGAAATTCCAAGGAATTATTTGCCCGGCTACCCCAATTGGTTTTGGCGTTTTTCCCGGAGCGGCATATTCCAATTTATCCGCCCAACCTGCATAGTAAAAGAACCAATTTATGGCTGTGGGGACATCAAAATCCTTTGATTCTTTAATCGGTTTTCCGCCGTCAAGGGTTTCTGTAATCGCAAACTCACGAGCACGTTCCTGCAACATACGGGCTATTCGATACAAATATTTGGCTCTGATTTTTCCGGGTGTTTTACTCCAAATAGTGTCATAAGCATGCCTGGCTGCTTTAACAGCCTTATCAACATCTGCAATATCGGCACGCGCAATTTCAGACAACACTTCTTCCGTTGCCGGATTTATGCTGTTAAAATATTCACACTTTTCCGGTTCAATAAATTTACCGCCGATAAATAACTCATAGCGTGGTTTAATATTTGCAGGCTCAGCTGATTCCGGAGCAGGTGCATACCCCCAAGTATTATTAAATTCTAACGGCTTAATATCTATATTTTTGTTCTGTTGCATATTGTAATGATTTACAGATGTGATAATGTGTAGATTTTCTAAAAATTAAAAACATATAAACAATTTATAGTCAAATCAATCCAAAGAAAAGTAGTTTCCTGACTGATAAAGCCCTGTTTTTTGTTTTATAATTTGTCGAAGCAAATCGTTAGCCAAGCTACTTGCTCCGAAACGGAACAGTTCATTGTTCATCCACGCATCACCGAGTGTTTCATTCAGCATCACAAGGTAATGTAGAGCAAGTTTGGCATTTGAGATTCCGCCGGCGGGTTTCATTCCTATTTTTATACCGGTTTTGTAATAATAATCTCTTATGGTTTCAAGCATCACCAGTGTTACGGGCATGGTTGCGGCAGGTTGTATTTTTCCGGTGGATGTTTTTATGAAATCGGCACCGGCTTCGATTGCAATTTCGGAGGCTTTTCGTACATTATCAAGGGTTGCAAGTTCGCCTGTTTCCAGAATAACTTTGAGTTTTGATATGCCGCAGACAGCTTTTACAGCAGCAATTTCATCGAACACATAATTGAGATTACCCCTCAAAAATTCTCCTCGGGAGATAACCATGTCTATTTCGTCAGCACCTTCACCGACTGCAAACTTGGTGTCGTCCAATTTGATACTGAGTGCTGTTTGCCCCGAAGGGAATGCCGTTGCAACCGAGGCAACTTTAATACCCGTGTTTTGCAGGGCTTGTTTGGCTGTTCGGACATGAGCAGGATAGACACAAACAGCGGCGACAGTAGGCAAATCAGAAGCAGAGCTGTGCGGATTTGCAGCCTTGAGACACATTTGTTTAACTTTACCCGGAGTATCTAAACCTTCGAGTGTGGTTAAATCAATCATGTTCAATGCAAGTTTCAACGCCTGCATTTTTGAGTCAGATTTTATGCTGCGCGTTGTGAATTTCGCACATCGCTCTTGCACGCCCACATAATCAATTGGCGGAGTATTGAATATCATAAAGCTGTATTTCAAAATATCTTGCAAAGATAATTATTTTCACTTACTCATACTTAGGTTTTGGTGTTTATTTTGCTGATATTAATTTTCCGTAACGTTTACACAAAATCTATCCTGAATTATTCACAAATAATTCGAAGTATAAGGTTAAAAGTTTAGAGTTCATAAAGTTATGCGGTATTTTTTCGAATTTTTTGAAAAAAAAATCTTGAATGTTTAACAGCTCAATATTTATAATAACTATCTAACTTTATCAACTTTCAACTGTGAAAAATTCTTGAACTTTTCGGGTTTATTCTAAAATCTGACGAAGTATAAATTATCGCTCGTGAAAAAATATTCTGCAAAACATGATATCAATACAAAATGTGTTTTGTTTTTTTAAGCAGATTTTTTTTTAACCGGTCTGTTTTTTGAAATATCAAAATAAGAATTTGATTTCAAAACACGCTTCAATGACAAAATTAACACATAAGATTACGGCTTCGCTCACATTCAAATTAAACAACGAGTCCCGTCTAAAAAGCATCCAAAAACAAGAGGACAAAACACAACTACCTGATTATTAGTATTTTACGAAATCATATTCATAAAACACAACTATCTGATAAGCAATAAGTTATGAATTTTAATGTGTTTGGGCAACCTTTTTAGACCAGACCCATTGATTATATCCGAAAACCAATTAGTGTTGATGAATTACACGAACGCGTGCAAGCATATTTTAAATCAACAGGCCGTGTTTAAAACAAAAAATTATATTCCATTTGTGAGGTTTAGTTACGAATTCTTTAATACGAATTGCAAACTTAACTGATATCGAAGATGGAGTTTCAACTCTATTTTTGCATCATCAACATATCTTGCAGGATTTTATATGACTCGTAGATATACCGGTCTTTTTTCAAATCCTCAATATGTTTTTGAATGTATTTTTGAGCAACCGGATTTAATTTATTGGTATTCAAATTCTTTTTTGTTTCAATTATTTCAAAATCCGAGTGAGTCATTTCTGCAAGTAAAACCTGAGCCTGAATCATTCGTGTTATTTCGTCTAATAGTTTGGAGTATTCAACGGGCGACACGGGTTGTTTATGATTCAAATCACAAAACATTTGCCATTCACCGAATAAACTATCGCTTGACCATCGCCACGAAGCGCACCGCTGTTCCGAGTTTTTAATCAATTCGGCTGTCGGAAAAGGAGCAAAGGGAGTATAATATACTTTTTTTTCTGTAGGATTTCCGTCAATTGCATTAATGTTCTGAGATTCATTGCTTGCTGCCCCCATAAAACTTGAAGGAAGTTCAATATCAGGCATTACGGCATTTAACTGATGTGTTTTGCCGGTTATTCGATACATTTTGTTTACCGTTATTTTCAAATAACCGGGTATCCCGACAATAACATCCACAATGTCAATCTTTTCCGGAGTATCTGTAACAGGTTTAATCACCTGCGCTGTTCCCTTGCCGTAGGTTTTTGTTCCGACAATTACTGCGCGTCTGTAATCTTGCATCGCTGATGCAAATATTTCTGAGGCTGATGCACTGTATTCGTTCACCAAAATAACAAGCGGTCCGCTATATATCGTACCTTTATTATTGTCTTTCAGGTAGATAATCTTCCCGTCTCGCTCGGCATACAGTCCGATTACGCCGTAATCAATAAACAATCCGCACATCTGCTTTGCTTCTTCGACCGAGCCGCCGGTATTATTTCTCAAATCAACGATTAGACTTTCAATGTTTTCGTTTTTCATATCAATCAGAGCACGAGTCAAATCCGTACTGCACCCGGTATTTACGGAATCATTTGCACTGCTGTAAAAATCCGGAATACGGACGTACCCTGTGCGGTTTTCGCCCGAAAGAATGTATCCGATAATATTGTTTTCGTTATTCTCTAACACCTCGTTCACAAGTGAGATTTCTATAATTTCTTCATTCTTTTTCTTAATTTTGAATTTAATGATATGATAGTCCGGATTGTTCAGTATTTGGTAGATAGTTTCAATATCAAAGCACAAACTGTCCGCAATAACCGCACTTTCAGGCATCAACGAAATCAAAATATCTCCCTCTTGAAACTGCATACTTCGCCATGCGGGACCACCCGGAACAATGTCATCAACAGTGATATTACCTTGTTCATCTTCGGTGAAACTTATACCGTAACTAAAACTGTTACTCTGCAATATAGTTTCAAACAGGGACTTTTCAGACGCAGAAAAAAAAGTTGTGTGCGGGTCATACGAATATGCATAAGCGTTCAGGATATCCTCAATAAACCTGTTTTCAAAATCTGACAACTCTCGTTTAATTTCACACTGATAGTTTGTTTTAATTTTTTCAAATTGTAACCTTGCATCTGTTGAAACGGAGAAATGAGTTGCGGTGAGTGTTTGCAAATATAACGAATTAGTCAACTGTTGTTTTAACTCTCTAAAATCATTTGCAAAGACTTGTTTATCTGTTACTTTTAACATTGGAGAGAGGCTGATATTCTCCGTAAAAACCAATGAATTTACCAATGAATCAGTGCGCATGAGGCATCTTTTATACAGTGTTGCGACCTGTTTCATGCCTGAACATGAACCAATTTTTGATATTTGCTCAACATCAAAATTCATGTTTATTACCTCAATACTATCGTTTTTCGTAAAAAGTATGTGAGACGGGTCTAAAAATTCAAGTGTATTTTGCTTGAAATTTAGGTTCGAATTTTCATTTTTTGTAGGTTGAACGTAATGATAATTTTGCATGATATGCACAAAATCGCGAATAGTTTTACAATGTTTCTCGGTAAACTGTGCACTCATTTGTAGAGTAAATCCTACGATAAATATCAATACTCCGATTGGTTTCATATTCAAAATTAAACAACATTGAAGTAAGATTTTTCAAGCTCAAAGTTCAAATTCGGATATCGTTCCGAAATCGTTTTTAATTTTTCCGAAACCGTTTTTTTAAAACTTGCATAACTTTCGGTATCCGTGTTAAACGGACGATGGGAGCAGGCTTTGACAATCTTTTCTATTTCAGAACTAATCTCCGTTGTTTCATTCGAAAAAAAAGTATTTTGAAAATAATCAAACACATAATTCACTGCATCTTCACTCGGATGTATCATGTCTGAGGCAAAAAAACGATAGTCGCGCAAATCATCCATCATGATTTCATAAGCCGGAAAATAGAATAATTGTTCATCTGCGTACATACTCAGCAATTGCTGAATCGCTACGGCGAGAACAGATTTACTGAAAAAATTGCCGGTTTGCCCGTTACTCAAATGCCTTACCGGACTGATTGTGAAAATTATTTTTAGTTTTGGGTTAATCGTGTTGAGTAATTTTATGAGTTGGAAATACTCAATGAGAATTTGGTCGGGGTCGAGCATCCTAAGGTCAAATTCAGTGTTCGGAATTTTGTGGCAATTCGCAACTATTTCTTGAGTTTTTTTATACACATACACCCAAGCCGAGCCAAAAGTAAGAAACAAAAAATCAGCTTGTTTTAGAAACAGTGCCGCATGTTTAAGATTTGAATTGATAAAATTTAGAGAATCCTGCGGTTGGGTTCGGGAAAATTCGCCGTGATGGTGCATACTGTGCCACAACTCGTTATGAAAAATCAAATCGTTTTCTGTAAACTCAGCCTCGCCTGCAATATATTGCAAAGCACGCTCAACTGAAATCGGGTTATACAGAATTCCGAACGGATTTATAAGTGTATCAAATTTTAATTCAGTCATTCGCTTGCCGATATTTTCGGTAAAACAAGACCCGATAAACATCACTTTTGACCGGTAAGAAATATCATACTGATAACGAATTTGTGGTGTTATTGTGCGAAATATTTTTTTTTGCATGTTTGGGTTTCTTTGTAGATAAATATTTCTATTTTTGTGTAGAAAAATTTAGAACAAATATAAGGCTTTTTTATCTTTGAAAATACACAATTTTTAAAGATGTTATATTTAATAGTTTCCCGTTTGTTCGGAACAGAAAAAAAAGTTATGCTGATTAGTAAATTATAATCTAACACACTTCTGAATCAAAGCTTTTGTTTTCAGTCTTTTAAATCCAAATTTTGTCTTCAGACATTCTATACTAAAAACGGGTTAAACATTAACTTTTATAATCAGTCAATATGCTGAATTTTAATT
>DYOJ01000020.1:0-8886 GCA_020720705.1 Acetofilamentum sp. | reverse complement strand
CTTGCCGACTTGCAACACCATATAAAAGAAACCGGTGAAGCACGCGGATGGGATAAAAATTCGTATCTCGAAATTTTTTTACTTTTTTCGGAAGAAGTCGGTGAACTTGCCAAAGCCATGCGAAACCGGGCAGGGTTGTATGCCGAAGAATCAAAAAAACATAATATTTACGAACTTGAGAGCGAGTTTGCAGACGTTCTTAATTATCTGCTCGACCTTGCCAATGTTTTCAAAATAGATTTGGAAACAGCGTTTCGTAAGAAGGATGCAGAGAACTCACTTCGGGTATGGAAGTCAAAAACCTAAGCTACTCCCCTCGGTAGGCTTTATTCTTTTCCTTACGTAACTCGTCCATCTCGCGGGAATATTCTTCGTAAAGCTCGCGTAATTCTCTGTGGAACATCACAGTATCATCTTCATGCTCCGGAGGTGTATTTACGTCGTTTTGCACATTGTGTTCGGCATCTTCGTTTTTGGGCTTATTGTTCTCAATTTCAATACCGAATCGTCTGTGTCTCAATAAAATGCGTAAAGCCTGTACCAGACGTTCCAGATTGTTTACGTAAGCACTCGGCGTTTCCAAACTCGGAATATCCGTGATAACCGTAAGTTCATCGCCGGACATATTTCTAAGACAAAATACCCTTGCAATACCGGCTTTCTTTCCGAGATTGCCGAGTAAATTATACTCTAAATCCTTCTCATCGTTTCTGACAGACGAGATGTCTTCAAAATAATATTCATTCGTACGTTCGTTAAACATTTTATCGTTCAGCCAATCGTAATGGCATGCGTAATAACTGACATAATATTCGGTAACTATCAGAATTTGAATACCCCAAACACTGTAAATATACTTTTCGTCATCACCCTGTCTGCGAACTTTTTCGACCTTTGCCATACCGGGTACATCCCAAAAAACGGGGTATGGGACTAAAATTACATTTTCGTCCTTTAAACTGCTCG
This sequence comes from Acetofilamentum sp., assembly GCA_020720705.1. Taxonomy (GTDB): domain Bacteria; phylum Bacteroidota; class Bacteroidia; order Bacteroidales; family JAADGE01; genus DYOJ01. Next base: position 7,920 of record DYOJ01000020.1, on the reverse strand, counting down.
GATTGATACGCAACAACTCAAAAGCTCGCGGTTTGATAACTTCGTGCATATCATTATGAAACCAAAAATCCATGTCTCCGTCTGCCGGACGGGTATAAAAAATTCGTTTAAGGAAGAAAAACGGACGAACCCATGTCCAAAAAGAAAAAATGCCTATCAAAATAAACACAACAGATAGTATCTGAACATTTTTAAAAACTTGGATATATTGCATATACAAAAAAAACAGACCGAGAATAATAAATCCCGTTCCGAATTTTGCTGCCTTGCGAAACGAGGGATATTCCGCTTCAAAAATGTGAAAATAATTTGCAATAAGCCGTTTGTATTCTGCCGACATGGACTTGTTAGGATTAAAATGTGCGACAAAGTTAAAAATAATTTACATTCAGCGCATTAACATTGCTAAAAATAATTTAAAAAAGCATCTATTTTTCAGCAAGTTAGTTCTTAATAAAAAAAAAGATAGAAAAAAAGCGAAAAAAAATTTGTCATAAAAAAAAAAGCACTTATTTTTGCATCCGCTTTTAACACAAAAGCAGAACACAATGGTCCATTCGTCCAGGGGTTAGGACGCAAGATTTTCATTCTTGAAACGGGGGTTCGATTCCCCCATGGACTACAAATTTCAAACGAAATATTTAGTCAATAAATCATGGCAAATCATAAATCATCGCTTAAACGCATTCGTCAAACAGAAGAGCACCGCGTTCGTAATCGTTACCAACATGTAACTATGCGTAATGCACTGAAAAAAATTCGCTCAACAAAAGATAAGGCTGATGCAGATGCACAAATGCCCGTTCTTTTTTCAATGTTGGATAAATTAGCAAAAAATAGTATTATCCACAAAAATAAAGCCGCAAATTTAAAATCAAAAGTGCATAAATACGTTGCTTCTTTGTAAACGTATATCATAATAATTCAAGAAACCTGTTCTATAAGCGAACAGGTTTTTTTTTTAGGCTGATGACCGAAATACTTGAACAAACAGACATTGCCCTGTTTTTATACTTAAACCAATTTCAAAACGAGACTTGGAACAAAATAATGTTGTTTTTTTCTGAGCGTTTTGTTTGGATACCTCTTTATGCATCAATATTATTTCTTATTTACAAAAAATTCGGTTGGAAACAGACTTTATTCCTAATATTTTTATACGTATTCCTAATTGTAATTTCTGACCAGCTTTCATTTTTCCTTAAAAATTCCACCCAACGTCTTCGTCCCTTTCGAGACCCTCGACTTTCGGACATTGCACATTTCGTAGGAAAATCGGGCGGAAAATTCGGCTTCGTCTCCGGACATGCAACGAATGCTTTTGCATTTGCCGTATTTTCTGCTTTAATATTGAAACACAGGTTGATAACAATTTCTCTTCTTGTTTGGGCAAGCGTTGTTGCTTACAGTCGTGTATATCTTGGAGTGCATTTTCCGGGAGATATTCTCGGCGGAGCTGTGCTCGGCAGCGGGCTGGCATTTTTTTTTAGTTTCTTGCATAAAATAATGGCTCGAAAATTTCAATGGCTCACAAAAAAAAAATAAATTTGCAGACAAAGAATTTTGTATAAAAAGTGTAAAGGGAATATCCCTCCGAAAAATTTTATTACCACGCAATTTCAAAATAATACATATTGACTGCATGAAAACACTTAGTATAGGTATTGATATAGGAGGCACCAACTCCGTGTTCGGAATCGTTGATACGCAAGGAAACTTGCTTGCACACGACCAGATTTCGACACAAACATACAGCATGTTCAAGGATTATGTTACGGAATTTTCGAGATTAATTAAAAATAAACTTGACGATTTCACTGATTATAAACTTGTAGGAATCGGTATCGGAGCACCCAACGGCAACTATAAATCGGGAACAATTGATTTTGCGCCTAATCTTCCATGGAAAGGGCAAGTACCTGTTGTTCAGTCTTTTATTGACATTTTTAAAGTTCCTGTTTTTCTGACTAACGATGCTAAGGCTGCGGCAATCGGTGAGAAAATATACGGCGGAGCAAAGAATTTATCTGATTTTATAGTATTAACCCTCGGTACAGGACTTGGAGCCGGCATCTTCTCCGGCGGAAAAATTTTATACGGCAGTGACGGATTGGCAGGCGAGTTTGGACATCTCAGCGGCACACACCGCGACCGTCGTTGCGCATGCGGACGTGAGGGGTGTTGGGAAACTTATGTTTCTGCAACAGGTATCAAGCGTACTGTTTTCGATTTATTGGCTTCAATGCCGATAGACTCAGCCCTGCGTAGATATGCTTTTAATTCGTTGGATGCCAAAATAATAGCCAAATATGCGAATGAAGGTGATGTTGTTGCCAAACATGCTTTTGAAATTACAGGCGTTATGCTTGGCGAAGCTATTGCAGACTTGTACTCATTGTTCAGTCCGGAGGCTGTGTTTTTGTTCGGAGGCTTAGCAAATGCCGGCGACTTATTGTTCAAACCTGCCGAAAAAGCGGCTATTGCAAATGCAATGGAGATACATAAATCAAAAATCAAAATTTTACCGTCAGAATTAGACAACGAATTTGCCGCAGTGCTCGGAGCTGCCGCTATGACTTTAGATTCGGAATAGTTCGTCGCTTAAATTCAGACAAAATAATTGAAGCCGCAATTGAAACATTCAACGATTCCGGCTTCATGCTTTTTGAAAATCGAGGAATGCTGAGTTTATGTTTTGCGTACTTTGAAACCTCAGGTCTGATACCCTGCCCTTCGTTGCCCAAAATAATCACGGCAACCTTATCCGGTTGAATTTCGTAAATATTGCTTCCGTCCATAAAAGTACCGTACACAGGCACGCCCAACGCATAAATTTTCTTAAAAAAAATATCCGTATCAACATAATTGACAGCAACTCGCGACAAAGACCCCATGGTGGCTTGTACTGTTTTTGGATTAAAACAATCAACCGTATCTTGCGAGCAAACGATACGCGTAACTCCGAACCATTCGGCTGTTCTGATTATTGTTCCGAAATTTCCCGGATTCTGAATACCGTCGCAAAACAAAATTATCTCATCCTCCGAAACCGAAAAATCAGACGGTTGGGTAAAATAATCAAAATATGCAATAATATCCGGGGTATCCGAAAAATTCGTTAATCGCTCAAAGTTTTGTATATCTGCAACATACAATTCAGTATTCAGAGAACTATTAACCATTAAGGACTCTTGTTTTCCGACAATAATTTTTGGAGATACTCCGCTGCTTATAAAATCGGCAACAGCTTTTGTTCCCTCAACACAAAAAATGCGATGAATATCTCTATATTTTTTCTGTTTTAAAGATACAAGAAATTTAAGTTTATTTTTGCTCAAGATGTCCATACAATGATATTTAGTATTTGTAATAAAACGTGTAAATGTTTGATATTATAGAGGTTATAGACACTTTTAAATCAAATATTTTGTCATTTAGTGGTCATTCAATAGTCAAAAAGTAGTCATTTATCCTTTTTTTTAGTTTCAATCGAATTTCTATCGTATTTCAACTGTATTTCTAAAAATACTCAAATCGTAATATCTCAATAACGTAAGGCTTTTCAATGTATTATGAGTTTTTTTACAAGGAATGTTTTAGATGATTTTGAAAAAAAAAGACACAACCCAAACTCAACTCTGTAAAATCGGCTTCACCAAAATTTGCTGCAATATGAGCACCTGTCCAGAAATTATATTTCGGAAATGATTGATTATCTTTTAAATACAACTTAATTCCCATACGTGTCGGGAACAAATATTTTAACCAATAATCAAACTTGCTGCTGTGCTGAAATACCTCATCGAAAGTTTTATAAAATGGTTTGAATAATGTAAGCCCCCCCTGAATATCCAAACTGACATGCCCGAACATTAACTCCGTTCCCAAAAACAGATATATTGAAGACGCATTCTGTTGAGGATTTAGAAATAATCTATCTATTTGATTATCAATAATATATTTGTTGAAGTTTTCATAATACCGATATGTTAACCCGACATAAAATTTGAAATATCGTCTAAACAAAACTGATGCGGAAAGTTCGGAACTAAACACTTTACGAATTGGAGCGGAAATTGGTTTTGCTGTGCCACCCAATGCCTGAAAACCAAGCCCTTGTCTATATTCAAGCCCATAATATTTTGTCAAATTAGGTGTATGTTCAGGAAGAACTTCTACGAGGCTGACGTTATGACGGTTATACAAAAACTGAGCAGATAAGTTTAGTGTGGCGGAATTAAGACCGAAATTCGGTAATTTTACATGTCCGTTTGAATTGTGTAAATAGCCGCCGCCGAGCCGCAAAATGAAATTATTGCCGACATAAACCGGCACATAACCAAGCAAATGAAAAGCCCATGCGAAGTGCGAGCCGACTGCTTTATTGGTAGGATTTGATATGCTGTCAAAAGGAGAATCAAGATAGCTTGCTCCCAAACCGATATGGATTGTAGGATTTTTGCTGATTTTTTTCCCTGTCCGAAATTCAACAGAAGGCACTACTGACCACGAATGTCCGAAAATTGAATCTAAACCCAATTTCGCATATTCAAAAGACAAACCGGTTATCGGATAGTTGTAAAAACTTTGCCAAGTATTATTTTCGTCAATATTATACTTTCCAAACCGGATTGCATATCGTTGCTGTACATCAGTTTTCGGTATAAAAGTGTTTGTCGGCACAATTTTTCCGAACATGGCTTCCGTTTGGACAAACCCGAAAGATGTCATCGTTTGTGCGAAAGCATTATTTGCAAGTAAAGTAATTATGAAAATATTAAAGAAAATGAACCGAAAAATATTGATGGATTTCATTTGATAATCAATTGCATTTTCCTTATTTCCGATATAAACTAAAAAAGGGTTAAACATTACATTTAAAAATCAGTCAATATGCTGAATTTAAATTAAATGAGTAACTGTAAACATTTAACTTTAAACCGTGAACAGTATAACAATGTGTATGACAAAAAATCATGTATCCTTTTGATTTTCAACAACTAAACAAAAATAACATTCAAACATATTGATTTACTAATGATATTTAAAACTGCTTTTTCCGAGAAACTCCCTCAAAATGGACGTAGGCGGAATTTCGTCTTCCGGTATATCTTTAAAGTATGACAAAAATTTAAGCAGGCGTTTGGCTTCGGCTCGTTCGTATTGGTTTTGCTCGATGGTTGCTAACAGCGGCTCGGCATGTTTTTTCAGAACGCCTAATTCGTACATCAATGCGGAATTAAACATTACATCGGCATATTCTTGATACGGAAAAATATTTATGTCTTCGCCTCGTCGAACACTTGACCAACGTCTCAGTGTATCTAATGCACTGTATCCACGATATTTATGGTCTCTAACCATACGCCTCAATAGTCGGTTATCGGTTGTCGGTATCCTGTTGTGTCCGTCAATCCCGATTTGTGTGAGGGCAGAAACATAGATACGATATTTGAGCCGATCGTCAATATCTTGTGTTAATTTTGGAGTAAGTGCATGTATGCCTTCGGCGATTATGATTGTTTGTTCGTTGATACTCATCTTTGTTCCGTCATAGAACCTACTGCCGGTATGAAAGTCAAATTTAGGAACATTAATTTCTTTGCCGGTCATTAAATCATTGATATTTTCATTAAATAGTTTATAATCAAGAGCTTCAAGCGATTCAAAGTCGTAATCGCCAAACTCATCTTTGGGGGTTTGGTCTCTACTTACGAAATAATTATCCAACGAAATCATCACAGGTTGCAAACCTGCGACTTTTAATTGCACGGATAAACGTTTGGAGAAGGTTGTTTTTCCGGAACTTGACGGACCGGACACCAAAACAAGCCGAGCATCTCGCTTATTCTTAACCTTATCGGCGATTTCGGCAATTCGTTTTTCGTGTAAAGCTTCAGCAAGCTTTATCAACTCGCCGGCTTCTCCGTTTATAACTTGTTCGTTCACACGACCAACATTTTCGGCATTCAAAATTCGCACCCATTCTTTATGTTCTTGCATGATACCGAACATCTTATCTTGTTTCACGATACGTTTTAGTTGTGTCGGATTGTGCCTGTCGGGTATTCGTAACAACATGCCGTCATAGATTTGTAACAGGTCAAATTCTTTTAAAAAGCCGGTTGAAGGCACTAAGAATCCGTAGAAATAATCTGTATGCCCGTCCAATTCACAAACAGAGGTATAGAGCGAAGGGCTTTGTCGGAACAATCTTGCTTTTTCGGAATAATTATGTGCTTCAAAAATTTGTATAGCCTCATCATTCAATATTTCGCGCCGAGTAAACGGCAAATCTGCATCAATAAGTTTCCGCATATAGTTCTCGATATCGGAAACGGTTTGCAAATCATTTTCCAAATTTTTTCCGACAACTTCACAAAAAAATCCGTTTGAAACAGAATGTTCGATACGTAAAGTTGCTCCCGGATATAAATCATAGACGGATTTCATCAGTAAAAAAAACAAGGAACGTTCGTACATTCGCATTCCGTCTTTATGCGTGATGTCAATAAACCGAACGGTTTTGGGTCTGAATATTCGGAACGATAATTCTTTCAATTCATTATTAACCATAGCTCCGACAATAGGCGTCCGAAGTTTAACGTCGAACGCTTTAGCAACATCGGATAAAAAAATACCTTCCGGAAATTCGCGGATTTCGCCTGTAGGCTGGTATTGAACAGGAATCAATTTACTCATATCTTAAAAAAAAATGGTCTGCTAAAATAGGACATTTATTTTGATTTCAGCTATTTTGTTAAAAAATATTATAGAGTGCTCAATATTTATGATAGTATGCCTATCTTTGTAGTCCGAATTATTTTATAATTAGCAGATTTTGTCGGAAAGATATCCATGTTGAATATAGCGCTTCTCGGGTGCGGACGTATCGCACAAACTCATGCCGACTTGCTCGGAAACGGAAAAGTTCCGCATGCAAAACTTGTAGCCGTAACGGATGTTTTTAGCGAAAAAGCAAAACAATTCGGAACACAATACCATGTGCCGTGGTTTACGAACGCCCAAGACATGATGTCCAAGGTAAATCCTGACGTTGTCGTAATTTTGACCGAAAGCGGAAGCCACGCCAAACACACTATAGAACTTGCTCAATTCGGAAAACATATCATTGTTGAAAAACCGATGGCTTTAAGTTTGAACGATGCTGACGCCATGATAAAAGCATGTGAAGACAACGGTTGTCGTTTGTTTATCGTCAAACAAAATCGGTTCAATCCGGCGGTTGTTCAACTCAGGAAAGCAGCAGATGAGCATCGTTTCGGAAAATTGGTGCTCGGCACAATTCGAGTTCGCTGGAACAGAGACCAAGCCTATTACGACCAAGCAGCGTGGCGCGGCACGAAAAAAAATGACGGCGGAGTGCTTGGCAATCAGGCAATTCATTTTATAGACCTTTTGCGCTCAATCATGGGCGGTGTCGAGAGTGTATTTGCGAAAGGCATTACCGCTTTGGTAAATATCGAAGCCGAAGATACTGCTGTGGCTGTTTTAAAATTTAAAAACGGTGCTTTGGGTGTCATCGAAGCCACAAATGCCGCCCGCCCTTCAGATTTGGAAGGTTCGGTAAGTATTTTGGGAGAAAAGGGTTCGGTTGAAATTGGCGGAATTGCCATGAATCGGATCATCCATTGGAATTTTGTCGGAGATACCGCTGATAATACAGATTTTAAGTCTGAATTTTCCACCTCGCCCGACCACGTGTACGGTTTCGGACATTCTGATTTTTACAACGATGTCGTAAATTCTATCCGAACAAACACTCCCAGTTTGATTGACGGATATGAAGGACGCAAAAGTTTGGAAATTATCTCGGCTATTTACCAATCCATTGAGCAAGGAAAAGAGATACTGCTGTAATATTATACTGAAAATGTGTTAATTTGAAAATGTGATAAT
>DYOJ01000465.1 GCA_020720705.1 Acetofilamentum sp. | reverse complement strand
ATTATTTTTAACGCAATTATTTTTACAAACATGAAATTTAAAAGTTTTTTAAGAAACGTACAAAATGGTTTCATAGAATTTATACATTATTGTTTTATGAAAAAACCAAATATAAATAACTACCTATACAGTAATGTGAACAAATTAATAATACAAAAAAACGCATCTAACTTAGGATTAGAACCCCCTCCATCTATTACTACAAATTCAAAAAAACGACTAATTGAATTTGCAGAAGAACATAATCATATTGTTACAAAAACCGCAAATGAAAGTCTGTTTTTTGGCAATAACGAACTTTGGTTAAATGTTTACACCGAGAAAATTACGGATGATTTTATAAAAAATCTACCAGATAAATTTCCACCAAGTTTTTTTCAAAAACAAATACAAAAACATTTTGAAATTAGGTCGTTTTATATTGATAGCGAGTTTTATTCGATGGCTATTTTTTCACAAAATAATGAAAAAACGCAAGTCGATTTTCGTCATTATGATAAAAACAAGCCAAACCGGAATGTACCGTTTCAGCTCCCGAAACATATTGAACACAAAGCAGATGCTTTAATGAAAATGTTTAAACTTAATTCTGGCTCATTAGATTTTATTTACGGAGATGACAAAAAATTTTATTTTTTAGAAGTGAATCCCGTTGGGCAATTCGGCATGGTTTCATATCCGTGCAATTACTATTTAGAGCAATTAATAGCACATAAATTGAATGTATGATGAACAAAGATAGCTTAAAAGTCTATATTGAGCAAGAAATTCTGAAAAATTTACCCGTGATTGCGCATCGCATACACATTTCTGATTTATCGAAGAACAATGAAGAACTAAATATTATTGGAAAAAAAGTCGCTTTTGAAAAATATAAACCCATTTCCAGAAGCATTGGTAACTTTTATAAACCTATCACTCGGTTAGGGCACAAATTTTAAAAATGAAAAAAAACACACTTCTCTTATTTCAGTTCTTATTTCTGTACGTTCTGCTTATCGGACAGAATAACAGGGATGCTTATCTCTACAGCGATTACCTTGAAAACAAAACAAAATCAGTTCAAATCTACAAACATTTAAAAAATAATGAATACTCAAATGCGCTTGAATTGTCTAAACGTCTCACATGTAAAGATTTAGCATGTCGAGACAAATACTATTTTATTGGTTTGTGTTATTTTGGACTGGGAAATAATACAAAAAGCAGAAGATACATCTTAAGAGCTCTAAAATCAGGATTTGAACCGGACGATGTAAAATGCAATTACATAAGTGTGGAATTGCCGGTATCGGACACTGAAATTAATCAAGCACGAAAAAACTATATTTCACGTATTGATGTAAAACAACGTAGCAAGTTCTCGCTAAATGAATACAGTAAAACATGGAATAATGCAACATTCCGAGAAATGTTGCGTTCGACAATTGAAAAACAAGGATGGCCTGGTATAAACACGCTCGGACATCAAACTTTTTGCAAAATAGATTTGCCTCCTAAAGCCATCTTTACTAGTTTGCAAGGTTTGAGCACAGATAGTCTGAAATACTATTTCCCGATAATTTATGCCGAGTGCGAAAAATATAACGAAGATTGGTCTGAACTCGAAAATTTAGCAAGCAACGAACTAAAAATAGAGTGCGACCGCAATAATTATGTGCATTTGCACTATATATTCTTGGATAAAAACAATAACATTGATATTGAAAAATCAATGTTATTGTTCAATATCTTAGCTGAAACTTTCAAAAAAGAATATTGGAATAAAATTACACTTTGTACATCGTCTGATATAACGGAATCTAATTCTACAAATCTATTAAACCAAATAAAACGCAAACTAATTGTATTCGGAATTGAAGAATACAAAATCGAAATAAGCAGGAAACAACAGACAAATGTGAAGGGCTTATTCTTTATGACCGTAACAAAATAATAATTAATAATTTCCCACGTTCGCCGGAGGTTACGAAAAAAGGAGACGTTGGGCGGTCGGCTGTGCCGCCGTCCGAATATCCGGCAAGGCTCAGCCTTGCGAACAACCAGGCATTGTAAGAAAGCGCGACGGCAATGAAATAATTTTCATTGTGCTGAATTGAACCATTCCACGTTCAAATCCCGCTACATACGTCTGTTGTTTTTGTTAAAAATAATAAAAAATCAAACTCAGAATATTATTAATGACAAACATAAATTTTCCGTATCTTTGTAAAAAAAATGAAATTATGCAAGAAATTAAAATACAATTAGACGACAAGTTAATCCAAACATTTGGGTTTTCGACAATAGAACAGCAAATTACAGATTTTGTAAACAAACTGTATCTGAAAATATCGGCACAAGAAATGTTATCGGGCATTCAGGAAATTGACCTCGAAAACGACCAAAAGTGGCAATCGGCAAGAGAATTGGCTTGGAAACAAGAGCGTAGCAGATACATCAAATTTCTACACGAATAGCGTATGAATTATGTTGTTGATGCAAACGTCTTGATGAGCATAATCATAAGCGGGAAAGCGATTTATAAACCTTTGCTGAGTTACTACAAATTTATTGTACCCGAATTTGCACTTGTTGAGATAGATAGTGTTTGTAAGAAAACGTATAAATAATTGAATATGTGTAAATTATAGCTTTATTTTCAATCGAATGTATTGTCATTTAGTGGTCATTCAATGGTCAAAAAGTAGTCATTCTGTTGTTTTTTAATAGTTTCAATTGAATTTCGATTGAATTTCAACAGAATTTCTAAAAACATTCGGAACGAAATTTCGTATCCACTCAAAAAAGTATGGTAAAATTATAT
>DYOJ01000464.1 GCA_020720705.1 Acetofilamentum sp. | reverse complement strand
GTAAAAGTTGCATAGCACTTCAAAAGTGCTTTGCAACTGCAAAAGCACATTCACAATACTCACGACTCAACTCGCTACTCACTACTCAATAGTTCTACTTTACGAAGTTATGCCGGCAAAAGAAAAGCGTGGACGCTTATTGCATTTTCTATTTGCGTTTAGCGTCCACGCTAAACTATTCTAAGCACAAACTTTGCCGAAATCTTTAACTTCGTAAAGTCGAAATAGTCAATACCCAAAATAAAAAAAGCAGACACCTGAGTATCCGCTCTTTACAAAAAAGCCTGAAATCGGCGCGCGTTTAATACTTTTCTTTTTGGAACCCGAACTCGCGTAGTTTTTGTTGCCAAGTGTCGGGAAAGTTTCCGCGAATAATGTATGTAAACGAGGTCAGGAATTTGCGCGATTCGGCACGTAAGCCTTTGAGGTCGGCAACCTTACCCGATACCGTTCCGTCCGTATGGCGTGCTTGCGCCACCAGTGCGGTATAGCGCGTGTGGATGTCTGTCCAATAGCTTACGCCAAAGTCGGTATCGCCGAACTGATACACGCCGAGTGCTTCGATGAGCATTTGTAACGCCGTAGCTCGGTGCTCTCGGCTTTGCGGCAGTTTGTACGATTTGTCTTTTACGATTCCGAACTCGCGATAGCGCGCTACGGCTTCGGATTTGGAGTGCAGGCGTTCGGCAAGTCTGTTTTTGACAAATTCGATGCTTTCGTCAATTACATCGTCCAAGTTCGTAAGCTCTTTGGAGATTGCCCCACGCGATGCACCGGTTCTGTTTCGGCTGTTGAGTTGCTCGGTGAACGCGTCTGTAATGGCTTGCAGCCGCTCTTTGGTCATCCATTCCACACGGAACCGGTTTTCGTCCCAGTGCAGCAGTTGGCTTGTGAGTACGGCAAGCAAATCGCCGTCGTTTGTTGGTGTGGATTGTTTGCGCTTGCTTGTGCGCACTTCGTTTACTTCTTCAAGCGGAAGAAACGTGTCGTTGTTTTGGAAATTTTCCATGTTACGATATTAAAGTTTATAACTGATATAAAGTGTTTTATATCAAATACAAAAATATATAATGTATATCAAAGTTTACATAGATTCGGCAAAAAAAGTTTTCAACAGAATTATTAACAGTTTTGGCGTTGTTGGTATTTTTAAGTTTGAATCCACTCCGATAAGCCGCTTTGCGGTTATTAATAAAAAAATATGATATTGTTATTCAGATACTTAGTGCTTGTAAGAAAACTCATAACTTGTTGAAGTTCTGTACTCTATAGCGAAATTTCGTTCCGAATGTTTTTAGAAATTCTGATGAAATTCATTTGAAACTATTAAAAAAACAACGAAATGACTACTTTTTGACCATTGAATGTCTTCTAAATGACAAAACATTCGATTAAAAAATGACTTCAACATCCAGAACTTCAATACGTACACGTTTTCTTAGAACGATTACATTTAAAACTGCTTAGAAGCTAAAACCACGTTTCGGAAAAGACTTAGAGATATGTTCAAAATATTTTACCAGGCAACCGCGAAAAAAAAATAAATTTTGTAAGCTCAAATGAATTTTTTAATCTAAATTTGTCTAATTAAAATAAAGTTATATTTGCGACTTAAATTCTGTCAGATTGTAGAACCTATAGTAAGATAAACCTGTTCTCACAAAATATTAATCATAAACACACAATTCGTTATGAAAATTTGGATATCTTTAACAACATTGCTCCTATTTTTCGGAAGCATAAGTGCACAAAAGTTTAATTCGGCTCACGAATACATGAGCTATATCGGTGCGGAAAGCGAAAAAGTCAGCAAACAGATGCTCACTTATGTTAGCTCAACGGCGCACAGTAACAGAGAAAAAAAATCGGAAGCGGAACGAAATCAACTAATTGATATGCTCAAAGCAGCACACGACAAGGTTGCCAAAATGGAGGCGTATGAAGGTGATGCCGCGTATAGAGATGCCGTTGCCGAATACTACAATCTGAACTATATTGTGATGAAAGAGGATTACGAAAAAATTCTCGACATGGAAGCAATCGCAGAACAGTCATTCGACGCAATGGAAACCTACATCACAGCCCATCAAGCAGCCAATGAAAAAGTCTCGGAATCTATGGACAAACTTTCCGAAAAGCAAAAAGCATTCGGCGCAAAATACAATATCCGTATTGTGGAAAGCGATAGCGAAGTAAGTAAAAAACTCGCAATCGCTAACGAAGCCATTAATTATTACAATCAAATTTATCTGATATTTTTCAAAGCCTACAAACAAGAGTTTTATACACTTGAGGCTGTCAAAGCCAAAGACCTGAGTTCCATAGAGCAAAACAGAAACGCGCAGATAACTTATGCCGACGAAGGTTTGGCCAAACTTGAAGAAATACCGGTTTTCAAAGGCGACGGGTCTTTAAAAAATACCTGTAAAAAATCAATGGAGTTCTTTAAATCCGAAGCAACAACAGATTTTCAAACAACTATAGATTTTTATGTTAAAAAGGATAATTTTGAAAAAAGCAAAGCATCGTTCGATTTGTTAAAAAACTCAGAACGAACGCAAGAAGCGGTAAATCAATACAATACTGCTGTAAATGAATACAACGAAGCCGTAAAAAATGCGAATGCAAGCAACGAAAGCTCAAACAAAAAACGCAGCGATGTTGTAAACGGATGGAACAAAGCTGTTTCCGATTTTATGGCAAAACACATACCGCAAAAATAATTTAATTAACAACGTTTGCAAGAAGACATGTAAATAATTGATTTTATGTCGGTTATTGTAATTTTCAATCGAAAGTCTTGTCATT
>DYOJ01000463.1 GCA_020720705.1 Acetofilamentum sp. | reverse complement strand
ATTTTATATGTAATTTCGTTTTTGTCAATCAATTTATTATTTCAGTTATCTGTTTTTTATAGTTGCACCGGGTAGCTTACGCCCCCTAAGAACCGTACTTGCAAGTTTCCCCACATACGGCTCGGGCATCTGAAAGGCAGAGTTTTACGTTAAACTGCCCAGTTGTTAAACATATTTTCTTACTTTTTTTTTCAACAAAATTACACATTTCTGATGAGTAATCGTTGCTTTTTGGGCTTTTTCTTTTCGTCTTTTTACAAAATAAGCATCAAAAGATGCATCAAATGGATTTGCTTCCCGGTATTTGGCTGCAAAAGCCTCACCTTTAGTACATTGTCCCGAAGCCTTAGCCCAACAATGGCTGCACCATACATCAGACCCTTCGGTAAGATACTACCGACAGAACGGTAGGTTACGTCAGATTTTAATCAGCGTAACAAATTAATAATCAGCATCTTGCCGGAATAACGAAAAACAATATACATAAGTTGCAGGATTTGAACGTAGAATGGTTCAATTCAGCACAATGTAAAACACTGCCGTCTCGCGATCTTACAATGCCTCATGTTCGCAAGGCTGAGCCTTGCCGGATACTCGGACGGCGGCACAGCCGACCGCCCAACGACTCCATTTTTTGCAACCTCCGGCGAACAGGGGGGTGCACGGATTGCAAATCTGTGTTACGCCCCTGCACATTTCAGGTGTTTTCACCTGAAATTAGATGCCGTGAGGTGAAAACACCTCACAGGTGCACAGTGTTTCAAAAATATGTCAGGTGAAAACACCTGACAAGTGCAGAAAAGCAAAAGTGTAAACGCCTTAAAAAACTTGCAAAATGAAATTAATGAACTACTTTTAATAAATCACCTGTTCTGTAAAATGCCCCAGCTGTTAAACCTGCTGCTAATGCTGTAGCATTATCTGCATATTGTGGTAAACCAACAACTTGAAGTTTAGAAGTTGGCTCTGTTATGCCAATACCAACGTTACCCGAAACATAAACTTTACCATCGAAATAACCGGCCCAAGCCCCACTGTAACCAGAACCATGAATACCATAATTTCCTATACCTGAGTTTTGCCCAGAAACAGCATACTGACCACCACTTCCTAAAACACCATAACCTTCATTTACAGCATATTGTTTACCTTCAACACCAGCACGTCCATTACCACCTAAACTATATCCCGTAATACCATTCCCCCCCTCACTCTTGCCCCAAATGGCAGTAGCAGAAGTCTCGGTTGATAAATTGTTAACCCCAAAAACATAGCCATTATCAATAGTACCCTTAAAGAGCATACCAGGTGTCAAGTTTGTCGCAGATGTTTGAATAGAACCATCAGGAAACATAAAACCTCCATTAGCACTTTTTATTATGCCATCAACAGTGAGCTTTTGAGTGGGATTTGTAGTACCAATTCCAACATTTCCTGAATTATAGTAAACATTACTTCCGCTTGTTGTCCACTGCGAACTTGGAATTGTAACACTTCCACCACCATTTGACAAACTTAAAATATTTGTATTTAAAGACAATGTTTGAATTTCGTTTGTATTACTCAAATCACCTGTGTTTGAAATTGTTGTTCCTGAAATTGAAATTCCTGTTCCTGCGGTATAATTTGTTCCTGCAATTTGCTGCGGTTCAAACATTTCTGTTGTTGAATTATAAACCAAAACATCTCCATCTTGTGCATTTGTTGCATCTATAAATGAAACTGTTTCTGCTGAAAGTGCAAATGGAACAGCAACAAATTCAATAGTTCCCAAAGTTAAACTCCAATTAAATTGGTTTGTTGGGTCGTAATCAATTTTTAAAAATTTATTTCCTGTATTCCAATCAATTCCCGCAAAAGTTCCGATTGTTACATAATTTGCATCTCTACCAATTTGAAAACTAAAAGAACCATAACTATTTGTTGTTAATGCTCTTAATTCTTGATAAACTTCTGTTCCTGTTGCTGAGCCGTCAATAATTGTTAATCTGATTTGTATCGGTGTTGAAATCATGACATCACCGTTTACATCTCTTGCAATTGCTTGAAAATTAATTGCGTGTGGAAATTGTGCAAAACTATTCAACGCAAAAATGCACAAAAAAGCGAATGTAAAAATTATATTTTTCATATCTTATTGATTTTTAAATTATTGTTTAATAAATTGAAAAGAACCCAAAACTTCACCTTTTGAATTTGATACTGTGGAAATGTAACTTCCTTGCGAAATAGATTGTAAATCAAGTTTCATAATGTCCATATTTTCGGTTTTTGAGGACAATAATAATTTACCTGTTAAATCAAAAACATTAACAATCAACGAATTTTGATTTTTATCGTTAATTGCAAAATATATCGCATCGGTTGTTGGATTTGGATAACAAGCAATTTTTTTAATAATTGCAACTTGTTCAATAGAAACTGTATTTTGAAGTCCGCCAGTATTTTCTGTGCTTCCCAAAGTTCCTGTTTCAACCGTAATATATCCGCCGCTTGCCATCGAAAAATTAAAAGTTTCGCCGATTACATAATTCACTACATCTGTGGCACTTCCGCCCGATGAAATAGAAATTCTGTCGAGGTTTTGCGAAAACGCCGAAAACCCAAACAAAATTAATGTTGAAATCAAAAATATTTTATTCATATTTTAATTTGTTAAAAATTAATACAATACATTATCTGAAAAGTAAATTAACATTTTCTGTTATTTCTTTTCGCTATGTAAATCCAAAAATCGAGTTTGTAAATTTTTTGTTTTGCAACCGGGTAGCTTACGCCCCCTAAGAACCGTACTTGCAAGTTTTCCCACATACGG
>DYOJ01000462.1 GCA_020720705.1 Acetofilamentum sp. | reverse complement strand
AATACACTTTTCGGAGAAGACTCATTATTGAGAACTATTGTATTCTTAAAACAAAGTCACATTAACCGTAACCGTTTTCGTAATACTTCCGACACAAATCGTTATGGTTGCTGTTCCGTCTCCGGTAGCGATTATCATGCCTTCCGAATCAACCGATGCGGTAGAAATATTATCGCTGCAAAACACCGGACTTGCTTCAACAGGGTTACCGTTGCTGTCAAGAGCAGTAGCTTGGATTTGGGCTGTCGGTGAGGTCATCATATTCAGCGAAAAAGAGGTTTGATTAACTTGAATGGATGCAACACTCGGGTTGTCTTCACCACAATCGCATTGGTCTGCAATCGCCGCAATGATTGAGGCTGCACCTCCAATTTCAGGTTTATCGGATATACTTGCAACAACCATTGTCATCATGCCTGCCATGGCGTCGCTTTTCATTGTAACCAAACCGGAATTATTTACGGTTGCAATATCAAACATGCTAAAACCGTAGGTCGGAATCATCCAATCAAAACTGATACCGGACAATTCTGTTGCCGATGTTCGTGTCAAATGATAGGCTTTTGCCGTAAATTGTTTTGATTTACCAGCGGCTATTGATGTCCAATAAGGTTCCACAATGACCATAGTATCCGGATTTACGGTTAAAAATGCTTGTCCGATAATGCCGTCAATGGTTGCATACACGGATGTTTCGCCCGGATTCACAGGTGTAACCAAACCCGTTTGGCTTACGGTAACAATCGAATTATCGCCGCTGTTCCAAACTGCCGTTTTACCTTCAACAACATTACCGTCAAAATTGTAGGCTTTTGCAGTGAGTTGTACCGTCTCGTTTCTGAATAAATCAGTTGTCGGCGGCGTTACGTCCACCCTAACTACCGGAAGTTCTACAGTTATAGGACCAATAACCGTAACGGGCACAAAACATTGCGGACTCCCGTCTAAGCTCGTTGCAGTTACAGTAATTACGCAACTGCCGGCTTTGTTAAAACTCACTAAACCACTTCCGGAAACAGATGCAATTGAAGCATCGCTTGATTGGTAAGTACACGTCGGTTCAACAACCCCTGTGAGTGATAAATGGACAGCTTCCAACTGAATATCGCCGCCAACTTCATATAAAATCGCAGCCGGTGCAACGGAAAATACTGAGGGCGCGTAAATTCCGAGCGGTGCTTCGGCAGTAAATTTTACCCCTTCAATCGTTACTTCTGCTTTTATGGTTGCCATTCCTTGTGCAACAACACTTATCGCCCCACTTGTGGAAATGGTGGCTACAGTCGTTGCGGAACTTGTCCAAGTAACATTTGTAGCAGGAGTTGAAACACCGTCACTGTCCACAAGAACAGCTTTGTAGGTAAGCGTTTGGTCGGGAGTTATTTTCTGACCGCCGTTTTCTATCAACAAAACGTATTCCTTTTTATCGGTATCGTCAGGGTCGTCAGTATCATCAATATCGTCATCTTTTTTGCAAGATGAGATAACCGAAATTGCCGCAGTAAAAAACACTGCAAGAATCATGATTTTTGAAATCCTTGAAATAAAATTTCTTTTCATCTGTATAAATTTTTAATAAAAAATAATGAAGTAAGTTATGCACCGTTTGTGCAAAACTGAAAAACATATCACTTAACTTTGCATTAACCTGAGTTCGAAATATGATTATATTATAATTAGTTTATTTTCAGTATTTAAGAATCATTTTGGTTATATGTTTAATCGTTTATTCGTTTAAAGTTCAACTAAATACTTCGGTTTTCAGACTTTTTTTTAACAATTAAACTAATCACGGTATAACCAACAGTATGAAAATTAGTAATATTCTCTTTGCCAAATAATTATCGTTAATATTATTTCGAACTCACGTCATTAACAATACTCCGTCAGATTTTAGAAATCGGACATTAGAAATTATACTGTTCACGGTTTAAAGTTTAATGTTTATAGTTACGTATTTAATTAAAAATCAGCATATTGACTGATTTTTAAAGTTAATCTTTAACCCGTTTTTAGTCCGGATACAATCAACATTCTGATTTGAGATATTTTTTAACCTAATTTACAATAAGTCAAAATCTTACATGAAATAATAACGGACTATTGCATTAACGCATATCAATAATTTCAAAACTTGAATAATTTTCCTTTTTGAAACTAAAAAACTCGGGAGACAATCCGCTGTTTGTGTTGAAATGTGTTACGTTTATTGTGAAAATATATCCGTCTTTACGAAAAGTTTGGATTCCCATAAGTCGAGAATTGATTTTATCAACAAGTAACCTTACGCGCGAAAAGTTTTTTTCGTTTGCTTTTTCCGGATATAAATCTATGACATAATTTGTTCCGTCTTCGCCTAAATATCTGTATTTGAATCCTTTTTCGTAAATCGTGAACATTTTGGCAGGATTAAACATCGAATCATCGTCAGGCGAAGGTTCGGTTATCGTAACCTCTGTAGCATCGCTTAAAATAGACCAAACTGTTTTTCCGTCCGAAACAATTTCGTTGCCGGGTATAATAATTTTGTATTTCTGTCCCTGCATAAAGGCGTATCCGTCATGTGTTTCCGAGATATCTTGTTGTTTATTCTCAATCGTATATTTGAACACAATACTCATGTCTTTGTACGATTTGGTTTTGCCGGAAACTTTATCTAAAATTTTTTTTGCCTCAGGGTCATGTGTACTTGCATCTTGCGCTGAAAGTGCAAACAGGTTCAAGAGCGCAACGACAATGAATGTTAATTTTTTCATCTTTTTCTAAAATATAAATTCACTTGTGTAAACGGCAAAAAATATTCCGAAATTGTTTTTTTCACTCGAAA
>DYOJ01000019.1 GCA_020720705.1 Acetofilamentum sp. | reverse complement strand
GTTGTGCCGCAGTCCGAAAATCCTGCATGGCTGAACCAGGCGAGCGAGCGAATTATTTGCAGCAACATTTTGAACGTGTTACTATTTTTATTAGTTTCGCAGTATGAAACATCCATGACAAAGTTTTTGACACACAAGGGAATGATTAGAAATTATCTTAACTCGAAAAGCGTGGACGCTTTTCGCAATTATCTTGTGTTTAGCGTCCACGCTAAACATCAGAATATCAACCAAATACAAATTTTAGACAGATGAAAAATGTGTTTCCACATCCATCCAATACAAGCCTGGAACCTTGTGTGAAAGCGCGCCGCCGCGAGACGCGCCGCCGAACGTTGTGGACAGCTTCGGGCGAACGGTGGGGAATTGTAATTTTTCCGTATAAATCGGTTCAATATTAGTTTGTAGTCGTTTTCAGACAACATAATCCTATCCGTCGAAAATCAAATTAAGCGACAATGTTATGTAAAAAACAGACAGATTTTACTATTTTTTGACTTAAAAGTTGAATAGATTTACAAAAAAACACTACTTTTGTGGATTAAGGAAATTTAATTTCAGATAAAGTTCGTATTTATGAAATCCCGATATTTCTTGACCATTTGCTTTTTTTTCTTTTTAGGAATCAGCACTTTAGAAGCACAATACACACAAACCAAAGGTGCTGTCCAAGCCGGAATGGGCGGTGCCGCGCTGTTTAACAATGATGTTTGGGCGGTATTCAACAATCAGGCGATGCTTGCAAAAACTCACGGGTTGTCAGCCGGGGTCTATTTTTCTGACCGTTTTGCTTTGCCGGAACTTGCCGAAAAAGCTGCCGCAGTTTCATTCGGAACTGATAAATATGGTACTGCGGGCATATCTTACACAGGTTTTGGAACCGATGCTTTTAAAACCGACAAATTCGGATTTGCTTATGGCAAACAACTCGGAAAACGATTTTATGCAGGCATGCAAATGAGCTGGCTTACACTACATCAATCGGAACTGTATCCGACTGTATCCGCACTAACGGGCGAATTTAGTTTTTTGGCGGAACCAACAAGTAAATTTTTTGTAGCCGGCTCTGTTTCAAATCCTTGGCGAGCAAAGCTTAGCCCGGACACACAAACAGATTATCTTGCAACAATTTTCAAACTCGGAGTCGGATTCAAATTTGCAGAAAACGTACTCTATACCGCACATGCCGAAAAAGACCTTGATATCCGAAGCGCAAGCCTGCATACGGGTTTGGATTACAACATTATTGCCGGACTGTCAATACGAGCGGGAGTGTCTGTATCTCAATCGTTTACAGAATATCATTTCGGGGTTGGATATAAGTGGAAAGGCATTTCTTTAGATTTTGCATACTCTCAACACCCCTATTTAGGTTACACACCCCACGCAAGTTTGGGATACGTGCTTTCAAAAAAATAACCAAAATATACAGATAGGATGAACCTCAATTTCAGACATACCTTAGTTCTCTTTCTGATGCTGATGAGTATCGGTAAATTCGTCAATGCCCAGTCTGAAATTGATTCACTTACAGCAATATATGATGCCTATATTCAAAAAAACGAAAAATCCAAAGCTGCCGCAGAATTACTCAAATTATACGAACAAACTGTAAGCTCTAACGACATTGTTTCGCTACAATATGCCGCAACAGCATTGCAAATGTATTCCGAACTTGGCGACACAATACATATCGCACTATGTAACAAATTAATAGGAGACAATTATTTTAGTCGGGATATTTTGGCAATGTCAATGGATGCCTATTCGAAATCGATGGAATTATATGCACTATCCGACAAAAAACGCGAACAAGCAGAATTAGCTACACGAATCGGACAAATTTTTTTGGCACAAAAACTAAGTGCCAAAGCACAGGAATCCTACCACAGTGCGTTTGATTTATATGTATCGGAAAAAGACAGTGTAGGAATCGCAGAAGTATATGAATTGCAGGCAAAAGCCATACTGATAGACCAAGAACAAGATGACAATCAAGCATTAGCACTCTTAGACAGTGCATTGATAATGCGTATAAAACTTAAAGACGAATCGTTGATTGCGCGTTCGTTTGAAGCCATCGCAGACGCCTATTTTTTCATGGAAAACTACGAAACTGCCGGCGCATTTTTAGAAAAAGCATTGGAAAAATATAAAAAAATCGGAAATCTGCTCAAACAAGCCGATGCCTATTATGTGTTTGGAGAAAAATATTCAATTGATAAGCAATATCATAAGGCAATACAGAATTTTGAAAAGGCTTACAATATCTACAAATCGTCTGAAATATCCGAAAAAGAAGGTCAAACTGCCAATAAACTTGCAACCGTATTTTTGGAACTCAATGATTTAAAAACTTCAGAACAATATGCGCAAGGTGCTTTACATTCAGCCAAACTTTTCGACTATCGAAAAATCCGATTGGAATCTTACGAAATATTGTCAAAAATAAGACATACTCAAAACAAACACGCCGAGGCATATACCTTTTTGGTTTACCACAGATACCTTGCAGACTCTATCCGAGTTGAAGAACAAAACCGACAATCCACCGAGTTGCAAATAAATCTTGCAACGCAAAAGAAAGAACAGGAAATAAAATTCTTACAACAAAATCAAAAAGTTCAATCTGCTGAAATTGACAGAAATAAAGCACAAAAACGCGGACTTTATATCGGATTGCTCCTTTTGGGAATGATATTGATTTTACTGTTAATTTTCGGATATTATTTTTATAAAACTACCCAAAAAACCAAACAGGCGAACGCCCTACTTTTGGAAAAAAATCAAGAAATTAATCAACAAAAAGAAGAAATACAAGCACAACGCGACCGTTTGAAAGGTGCAAACATTGCAATTACCAAACAACGAGACGAAATAGAAGCAAAAAACGAAAAAATTGAAGCAGGCATGTTCTATGCAAGTAAGATACAAAGAGCCATGCAACCTAAAATGAAAGAAATACGGGGGCAATTGCCGGATTCTTTTGTCATGCTTAGCCCAAAAGAAACCGTAAGCGGGGACTTTTATTGGTATGCTCATATAACAAACGAAGAAGGTGTCGAGAAAACAATTATTACCGCCGTGGATTGTACGGGACACGGAGTCTCAGGTGCATTTATGTCAATGCTTGCCGATGCCTATCTGACACAAATTGTGTTGCAACGAAAAATTTTTCATCCCGAAATAATTTTGCAAGAATTACATACCGGAATTGTATCTTCGCTGCAACAAGACAAATCAAACAATGCTGACGGTATGGACATGGCTTTAGTTGTTATAGACAAAAAAAATAAAACCTTAGAATTTGCCGGTGCAAAAAACCCTCTTTTTTACATAAATAACGGAACATCAGACATTATCAAAGCCGACCATGAATCTATCGGAGGAATAAAAAGAGGCGAAGAACGCATTTATACCCGACATACACTTGACATTTCAACTCCGACAACCTTCTATTTGTACACAGACGGATTTCAAGACCAATTTGGCGGAGAAAACAATAAAAAATACATGGCAAAACGATTTCGAGATTTCCTCGAGAAAATATCGCAACTTCCTACAAACCAGCAAGCAACAGCACTCGCTGTTGAGCTTGACGAATGGAAAGGAGACAGACAACAAATGGACGACATTTTGGTATTAGGCGTAAAAATATCGTAACTCGAGTATAAACTGTTTATGGTTTACAGATGATAGTAAAAGAATGATACAAACATTTGATTGTTAGCTTCTTATATCTGACATTACTCAAAGTTTATCCACGTTGATAGTACAAATAATTTTTTCGCGCAAAAATAGCGAAAAATTGCAGAACAACCGAAGGATAAAATATCTTATTTTAAAACATATACATATTTGTCTTTATATCAAACATTTACACGCTCTCATATTAAAAACAACTTCTGACCGTTGATGAAAAAAAACTATCATTAAACATATAAAAACCTAACTAAACACACGAAATTGTGTATATCTTTGTGGAATAAACCCAAAAATATAAGATATGTTGCACAAAATGTCCGAACTATACGAAAGAGCACAAAAAGCCGAAAATAAAATACTCGCACTCGCGGGGGCACACGACTCACATGCCTTAGGTGCCGTTTGTGAGGCTTATTCCAAAAATTTAATTACCCCGATATTAGTCGGTGATAAAGAACAAATTCTGAAAACCGCAGAAAATGAAAATCTGGATATTTCCAAATTTGAAATAATTGACGAGAAATCGGTTGCAGGAAGCGTAAAAGCAGCAGTCGAACTTGTCAGCTCCGGCAAAGCTCAAATTTTGATGAAAGGAAAAGTCGGCACATCTGATATTTTGCGGGGAGTTTTGAACGATGAGTGGGGGCTGAAAACAGGCAATATCCTCTCACATTTTGTCATTTTTGAACTATCACCCTATCATAAAATGATTGCCGTTACAGATGCAGCCATGAATATCGCCCCTACTTTGCAAGAAAAAATTGGAATCATCAACAATGCTGTAACATACATGCACCGCTTAGGCACTGACAATCCGAAAGTTGCATTACTCGGAGCAGTGGAAACCGTGAATCCGAAAATGCCGGCAACTACCGATGCCGCATTGCTTACAGTTATGAATCGAAGAAAGCAAATTACAGGTTGTATTTTGGACGGACCGCTCGCGTTCGACAATGCCATAAACAAGGCAGGCGCCGAACATAAAGGCATCGTATCCGAAGTTGCAGGCGATGCAGATATTCTGTTTACACCTGATATTGAAGCCGGAAATATTCTCTATAAAGCACTCACTTTTATGGGCGGACAGCTCGCGGCGGTCATACTCGGAGCCAAAGCCCCGATTGTGCTCACCTCGCGAGCAGATTCCGAAGAAGCTAAACTTAACAGCATTGTTCTGGCAGCAGTGAGTTAGTCCGTTGAGAATTAGGAATTAGGAATTATGAATTAGGAATTAAGAATAAGATATTACAAATTACAAGTTACAAATGAAAATATTTGAACACATGCGACGGAATAACAGTCGCGAATTGTTATTTTTTGAAGAGCAAAAATGGTCGCTAAAAGCTATTATTGCAATTGACAGTATTGTGCTCGGACCTGCAAATGCGAGCACAAAGCTCTATAACTATACCGATGAGGACGAGGCTATTGCCGATGCCTTAGACATCGCTTATTTCAACTCACTACGCGCAGCATTATTGCGCCGTAGCTTAGGAGGCGGAAGTATTGTATTGATAGGCGAACAGAATGTCAAAAATGAGATGTATTTTAGAGCACTCGGTGTGTTTCTGAACAGATGGAACGGAAACCTTTATATGACAAAAGCCAAAGGTATATCATACAACGACTTAAATCATGTTCGTAAAGAATCGGGATTTATACTCGGATTAGACGAAAGCCATAACGGACTCGGAAAAATATACGGCAGTCGAGCGCGAGGAATGATTTGGGGCTTACGTGCCGCTGCAAAAGAGGTTTTTGACAACAACAGCCTCAAAGGTCTGCGCATTGTGGTACACGGTATCGGGGATTTAGGCTCGGAACTTGTTAAAGAATTGATAGCCGAAGGTGCAGACATTACCATCTGCGACCGTATTTATGACCGCATCAAAGTTATTCAAGACAAAGTCAGGGATATTAAAATTGTGCGACCTGAAGATGTTTATAAAACAAAATGTGATATGTTTCTCTCTTGTGCTTCTGAAAAAATTATGAACGCCTCCGATATCAAGGAACTGCAATGTAAAGTACTCACAGGCAGTACAAACCAAATATTACAATCGCCCGAAGACAGTAAATTGTTGAGCGACAGAAGCATACTTTATTTACCGGGTTACATTATTAATGGAGGAGACATCATACAACTCACCAATGAAATTTCAGGCTACGGAAAAGAAAAAGTAGAATCGGAATTGCCCGATATTTACTACAACACTCTGGATTTAATTAACGAAGCCAAAAAAAACGCGAAAACAATCTGCAGTGTTGCCGTTGAGAAATCAGAAGAGTATGTGCGCAATGTTTCGGCGATAAAAATGTTAAAGTAGTCCTTGCAAGAAAACACATAACATATTGGAATGTTTAATGTTATAGAGATATTTCGACTTGAATGTTTTATGAAATTCTGTAGAAATACGGTAGAAATTCGATTGAAACTAAATAAAAAACTACGAATGACTACTTAATGACTATTTTTGACTACTATTTGACAATACTTTCGATTGGAAAAAAGAATTTAATTGACATAAGATCAAGTATTTATACGTTTTCTTACAAGCACTAAGTAGTTTGTTTTCAGTATTTAAGAGTCGTTTTTTTCTTTGTTTCATCGTTTATAGTTCAGCTTAATAGTCCGGTTTTCAGACTTTTTATAAACAATTAAACAAATCAACGAATAACCTACAGTTTGCAGATTTGTAACATCTTCATTGCCAAACAATTACCGTTTATATTATATCGAACTCACGTTTATACTATTGTTTCCTGCAATATGTGTCAAAATACTATGTCTAAAGAAACCTATTCAAATTTGTAATGCTTTTTAACAGGTTCCAGAACAGTCCAGACGCAAGCCAATCCTTTCGGAAATCGGACAAAATCACCGGCTTTGAGTTCAACCGTTTCAGTAGATGTTGTTACCATCACACGTCCGCTTAAAAACAGACACTCCTCGGCACTATCGTAGAACCAATGAAATTTTGATACTTCTTTCGTCCAGATACTCCACGAACGAATACCTTGAGCTTGAATTTCGGCTTCAGAAAGTTTGCGAACTTCTATTTTCATACATTTTGATATTAAGCAGTTTAGCAATCAATCAGCACCCGCCACTCTCTTCTTTCTTTACAGTTACTTTTGAAGGTGTCGGTGATTTTTCGGGCAAAACATGCTCATTAGACTCGGTTTCAGTGCCGCCTGTGGGCACAAGTGAAGGTGATTCACCTTGTATTAAGGGGAAATTTTTAATCTGTTCCGGTCCGAAAGCATGGCCGCTTTCTTTAAGCAGACTTTGCATAAATGCGTTTGCTCCATAAGAAAGCGAATAAGCATCGTATCCCAAAATCCGAAGATAGGCAACTACATACGCTGCATGGTGCCCGGTGTTGCAATATACTAATATCGGTTTGTTTGTGGGCAACGTATTCAACAATGTATTTCGGGTAAACGACTCTTTTGGAGGATAAACGATAGCCCCGGTCAAGTGCCCTTTTGCATAATCTTCTGTTTTCCAATAATTTATGATATAATATTTGGTTGGGTCTCCCATTACATCTTCAATTTTTACTAAAAAATCAGAATTTTTGAGGATTTCCGTTGCACGAGCTTCGAGAATATCGTAACCAAGAGTTTTGCCTGTTTTCACAGTAGGATATTCGCCTTTCGGAGCGCGTGAGTTTGCTGTTGTTTCGAGTTTTGAAACGTATGAACTTTGACTATTTTTTGTCCATTTTTCGGCAGCAAGATTTTTGTCCCACGAACTCATGCCCCATTTCATACTGTAAGTGTTTCCGTAACCTAACAATCTCAAAGCACTTACGGCATACCCGGCTTTTTGTCCGGAATGACAAACAAAAATTATTTTTTCAAATACACCCGCCTCTATTTTATTTTTCATATAGTCAATTAGGTCAGGCAATTGCACATTTACCGCACCGTCAATATGTCCTGCAACATAATCGTCATGCGGACGAGTATCAATGACATGCCAACGTTTTAAATTCGCATACACCTCGTAGGGAGCAATGGTATTCGGAGTTGCTTTTTGATTGATATAATTTCCGGATTGCTCAAGAAAAGTATAAAGCATTTCGGTTTCCGGCAATTCTTTTTTCTTAGCATGAGAAATATCCGGTTTTGCTTTAAAATCGTCTCCTGCACAGCCGGTTGCAAATCCGATAATTGTAAGGATAAGCGCAAAAGAAATGTATCTTGATTTCATATTTTGTTATGATTATTCTGACAATATTTTACATAAATTTCTGAGGATACAGCACATGTTTAACAACCGCCGCCTTCTGCTTTTTTCTTTGGTGTACCCGACGGGACAATAGCAGGGGCAACGTGTTCCGTAGCCGGTATTTCGGTAGTAGAACCGGTACCTGTTTGATTAAAATCTTTCATAACTTTTGCAAAATCGTAGTATGCCTTTTCATCTCGTGCTTTACCGGACATTGGTGAAAAATTTGAAAGAAGATGATTTTTAGCAAAATTATATCCGCCTTGCAAAACTTTGTTATTATTGTATCCGAGTTGGGACAAAATCATCCAAGGACCGCATGCTCCGCATTGGTCATCGGCATACAAAATGTTTATGTACTGGTCTTGATTAAAAATATCGGCATATTCTTTCTCCAAAATTTTACTCACGGGGATATTGATAGCTCCGGGTAAATGCCCGTTTAAATAATCATGAGCCGAGCGTAAATCTATAAACCGGAACAAAACTGTATCTTTTGTATATAAAATATCCATAAGTGATTCCGGATTTATGACATCTTGAAAGGTCATGGCTTTTTCGTGCATTTCTTGTGCTGTCATTCTATAACGCACATGCGGATTTTTCATAAAAATAAATCCGGCAATAAATAGCATTATAATTAAAATTATCAGTGCAGGCAACTTATTTGAAATAAGTTCGTGGTCGCTATGATCTTGTGTATTTACCTGATTTTCCATACGATACATTGATTAAAAAATTTAACGAATTAACAACCTCCGCCTTCTTCTTTCTTTTTTGGGGTTGTGTTTGTTGCGGGTGTGTGAGAGTTATCAGTTGTCGGTGCAGCAACATCAACGCCTGAAGCTTTACCGCCTGTGAAATAGAAACTTGCGGCTTTACGCGTATTGTATCGTGCAAGTTCGTTGTCAGCGACAGAATCATCGGGTTTCTTTGGCATGATTATCGTCGCAAACCACTCATTTAGTCCTCCCTTCATCACGAAAATATTTTTATAATTTAAACGTCTCAACAGTATCCATGCTTGACTTGAATAGATTGCCCCGTTTGAGTAAAGCACAACTTTCCTTACATCTTGGTCGAATACTCCCGACCATTTCAAATCACCGTTTTCGTCCTTATCGAGCAATTCAGCCGCAGGAATATTTAAGGCTCCGGGTAAGTGATAAGTTGCAAATTCTTCAGGTGTTCTTACATCCGCCAGAATATAATAGTCGTTTTCAATGATCATTTTTGCAACTTCGTCAGTTGTTACATATCTTGTGTCATCAATAACATCAAGCAATAAAGTTTCCGGTTTAAGCTCTTTGTTGTTGTAAGGTTCGGGTAATGCAGCATACCACAATGCAAGACCAAGTAATACAATTGAAACGAACGCATAACGTTTTTTAAAATTTCTTCTATCGTCCATTATTATAATATTTTTAAAGACATTTTTTCAAATCTAAAAACCTATTAATATTTATTTACACGTTTAGCAACCTTACGCTGGATAATTGCAGTTGCGGCAAATGCAATAATGCCAAAAATGACAAAAACAAGCATAAACCATTCTTTTCCCATGCCGAGGTCTTCGTATATCATTGCCTTTCCACGAGCACCGCCGGTAAAGAAGTCTTTATAGAGAGGATATGCCAAATCAAAAATTAATGCACCAAGCAAAACCCCCCCAAGAAAAAACCACGCATCTACTTTTCCGATTGCTGCTGCAGATACACTCGTTCCCGGACAGAATCCACCGATAATAAATCCTAAACCCATAACAGCCCCCCCGACTATTGCGGGTCCGATGTAATACGGATTAATATAAATGTTATCCAAATCAAGCCAACCGAAATAGCCAAAAAAAGCTAAGCCGAGCATAGCTGTAAGTGCTGCAGTAAAGAAAACACGTAATACAACAAAGTCGTAGCCATAGAAAACACCGGCAAGTTTACGTGATGTTGAGAAACCTGCTGCTTCCAAAATATATCCGAATGCAATACCGATAATTAAGGCTATCACGTAGTTCCATTCACTTGCTGTTGAGAATATAGGTCCCATATACTATTCTTTTATAAAGTATTAAAAATATAAAATTACAACCAAAGCTTTCTAAAAAAATAGGCAAACAAATATCCTGTTCCAAAAATGAAAGCCACGACAACAAAACCTGAAGTTGCAAGTGTACCCATGCCGTTTAGTCCTGATCCGCTGGTACATCCTCGAGCAAATGATGCTCCTATACCAAAAAAAACTCCTCCGACTACGGCAGCGATTATTCGGGTTCTTGATTTTATCTTCGGATTGTGTTGTAGTTTTATTTTCAGCCTATTATGCACTGCTCCGGAAATAAAGCCTCCCACAAACATACCCATAACCATAAAAACCAGTCGATTTTTCATCGGGTCTTTTCCGTCTGCCACGTATTTATGCGCATTACTTTCCGGATTTTCAACATGCGAGGGCATTAATACGGTTTGAGCTTTGGTTACCATACGTTTAAACGCTCCGCTTGCACCTAAACCTTCTCTCGAAAGAAAAAATGACAATACGATTAACATCCCGAGTAAAACTCCTGCGAGATAGGGGTTCATATATTTTTTGTTTCCGTCCATTTTTACAATTTTTTCGTAAT
This sequence comes from Acetofilamentum sp., assembly GCA_020720705.1. GTDB lineage: Bacteria > Bacteroidota > Bacteroidia > Bacteroidales > JAADGE01 > DYOJ01. The sequence goes on along the minus strand of DYOJ01000019.1, from coordinate 6,508 downwards.
ATTCTTACAACTAAATACTTATGTTTATTTTAATACAAGTAGCGAGTAACTTGTCCTGCATCGGTCATAATGAATCGAAACATCAATCCGCCCCACAATATCAGAAATGCAGGAACTGCTACAGGTACTTTAAATTTGAACAATTCCAAAATCTCAAGAATCGCAGGAACAACCAATCCGAGTACAATAACATTTGTCCAAAATGCGACCGTAAATTCTCCGCCTATCAATAATTCAACAGCTTGAATTTGCACTTCGGAGCCGGCAAGCATTCCCATGATTAGGTGAGATATTAGGAATAACTCTATGGTTATCAGCATTAAATCTATTTTGCTGAATATGGTACGTTCGTGATGGTCTTTTGAAAGCCACATGATGGTTGCTGCTGCGGTTGAAAGTCCGGAGGTTAAGAAAAGTGGTCCTAAAATTGAAGTATTCCAAAGCGGACGTGCATTGAAAGCCGAAAGCAAAATACCTGTATAAACGCCTAATATCAAAGCTAATACAATCATTGCCCAAGCCATCGGCACACGTTGTTTAATGACAAATTTTTCAAATTTTTGTAAAAATTCCCATTTCCAATCCCACTTTACATCTCCGTTATCAGCTTCTTTAATGACCATAATCAAAAGGCGTTTAATAAAAGGAACTTTACATCCGAATGCCGGGAAAATTTCTTTTAGATTCACAACAACCCACACGATTGACAGGGGTGCTACCGCACCGAGTGTCCACGCTCCCCATGACATTGGTGATTCAAGTCGGATAGTTGTATAAAGTTGCCAGAAATATGCCGGATGTTTTAAATCAAGCAACAAAGCCATTAGTCCTAAGATTATAGCAATCGGAGCAATTATCGGAGCTATTTTTACAGCCGTCCTGTATTTTTCTGTCTTGCCGCTTATCGTATAGTATGCCGCAAAAAAAAGCAAACCGGCAGCCAAACCGCCTAAAAACAGATAGAGCGGAATCTGCCATTCCCAAATGTGTAGTACAGGATCGATATGTGGGTTCATTCGACTGCTGGTGATGAGTTCTTCTCTCATATTTATAAATTTTTCTGTTTCAAACTAATAATATTTATTTAGAAGATATAAGTAGTTATACGGTTACGATTTAGATTTGAGGGTTTATATTGTTTTAAATATTTGACAGTAAATTACTTATGTCAGTTTATAATCACAATTTATTCACGATGATAAAAAAGAAATTTGTCTGAATAATGATTTGATGACTTATGTCTAATGTCTAACGTCTAATATTAAACTAAGTAATAAATTTGAGGTTGTGTTCCTGCTTCGGGAGCGAGAACTTTCCATTTTCTGCGAGCTACGATTTTTGCTACTTCACTGTTCGGGTCGTCCAAATCCCCGAAATACATACAGTGTGTCGGACATACCGAAACGCACGCGGGATCTTGACCGTTCTTTACGCGATGGTCGCAAAAAGTACACTTGGTAGCGTATCCGTCCGGGTGCGTAAAACGAGCGTCATAAGGGCAAGATTCTATGCAGGCACCGCATCCGATACATTCCTCGGGAGTTACAATTACGATACCTCCCTCAATAACATGGCTGGCTCCTGTCGGGCAGGTACGAACACAAGGTGTATTGTCGCAATGATTGCAACGTTCCGAACGGATTTCAAGTTCCAAATACGGGTAACGTCCCGACACTGTTTCGGCAATCCAATCCCTTGCGTATCCATGTGGTACACTATTTTCCGTTTGGCATGCAACTACGCAATCTGCGCATCCTACACACTTTTTAGTGTCTATTGCCATTCCGTATCTCATACTCTTCTGTATTTATATCTGATTTTGAGAAATCAAATCTTGGGTTCTTAATTAAGCTTCTTTCTTATCTGAATTGTGCGGATTTTCTTTCAGGAATGTTACAAAATTGCTTCGCATCCCGGTGCTGCCTGTTTCTTTATCAATTTTGACATCCGAAATCAATTCTGTATCACTTATGCCTATGCCGAAACTGCGTGTCAGCCGTTCGTCTGTTCTGCCGAATCCGTGAGCCATATAAACGGAATCGTGGCGGATGCGTTCGGTAACTCGAACTTTTGTTGAAAAATGCGATACTACGCCTTGGTGGTTTTTCAACCATACCTTATCGCCGGTTTTCAGCCCCCATTCACGCGCCGTTTTCGGATGAACCCATAACGGATTTTCTCGAAACAAATCATTAAGATTCGCATTATTGGTTGTTCGGCTGAATGTATGTGCGGGAGTTCGACCGTATATCAAACGATAAAATCCGGCTTCGGGTTGAGCATGGGTAATATATTTTGGGAGCGGATCAAATCCGTTTTCTATCATCAAATTTGAATATAGTTCGATTTTTCCTGTCGGTGTATCAAACACATGAGGATGTCCTTCAACGAAGTAGAGGTCTTCTTTTCGGTGAAACGTTTTTACGCCCGCTTTTTTCATCTCTTCCAACGACGACCCCATTTCTTTGAGTTGAAAATCAAGCACATCCTCGTATTTTTCATATTTAAAATAATCTCCTTTACCAATTTTTGATGCTATTTGTTTGCATATCCACCATCCGGGTTTTGATTCCCAGCGTGGCTCGGCGGCAGGCATTCGTAAGGCAAATGTCGGGATACGATGTTCGGATATCCGCATCATGTCATAGCGTTCCAGATAGGTACATTCGGGCAAAACAATATCGGCATAGCCGGTAATTTCTGCAGGCATTGTATCTATCACAACTAAGTATTCGAGGTTTTGTATGGCTTCGATGGTTCGTTTTAGGTCAGGCATGGTTGCGATAAGGTTAGTACCTGCAACCATCCATGCTTTAACTTTGTGCTTACCGAGATATGAAGGGTGTGAAGCATCAACTAAAACATTTGTAACAGGCAGAGATGCAAGCGGGTACTGTCCGGGCATTACATCACGCCATGTCCAAGTCGGTTTCGGATTTTCGGGTGTCGGGTATTTTGGCAACTTAGCCTTTTCCGGAAGATAGAAACCACCTCTTCGGCCCCATGAACCCAGCAAAGCGTTGAGTATTGCAACAGCTCTAAGACGTTGAGTATCATCGCCGTACCAAGTAACATGCCGTCCGGGATGAACAATTACTGCAGGTGAAGCAGCACCCATTTCACGAGCAGTTGCACGAATAACATCGGGTTCGATGGTAGTGATACCGTAAGCCCATTCAGGAGTATAGTCTTTAACGTGTGCTTTAAGTTGTTCAAAGCCGAAAGTCAGTTCTTCAACATATTTGCGGTCGTATAGTTCTTCTTCAATAATCACATGTATCCAAGCCAACAACAAAGCCATGTCGGTTGCCGGTTTTATTGGCAACCAAAATTTTGATTTGCTTGCAGCTGTTGAAAAACGTGGGTCAACTGTGATTATAGTAGCTTGTTTATCAATGGCTTCAGCCATTTCTTGAACTTGTCCGTTGTGCATATTTTCGCCCAAATGCGAACCGATAAGCACCAAACATCGTGTATCTCGTATGTCAAGCGGCTCAGGCGAGTGAAGTGCGTGTCCGAAAGTTACTTGGAAGGCCTCCTCACGCGGACCTTTGCACTGTGCATAAGCCGGACCGGCAATATTTTTGCTTCCGTAGGCATTGAATAAGTCGGCAAAATGTTTCCCCGACGAGCCGTGATTAAAAAGTGCGAAACTCTCGGGTCCGTGTTTTCCGGCAATTTCCTGCATTTTTTTGGCAATTGTCTCAATTGCTTCCTCCCACTCAATTTCAACAAACTGTTGAGCACCTGCTTCACCAATGCGTTTGAGCGGTTTCTTCAGACGGTCATCATCATAATACATGCCTACACCACCAGTTCCGCGCGGACAAAAGCGTCCGTTGCTATGCGGGTCGTCTTCGTTCCCGATAATTTTCCAAATTTTGTTGTCATGGTCGGTATATACCCAACCTGCACAGTTCCAAAAACAAACTTCGCAGTAATTCGGGTAGCGCTTTGCTTTAGAGTCATCCGGTATCGGCTTATCACTTTTTAAGAACCCGGGCACCCAGTTTAAAACCGGTGCAAAAACCAGCCCGCCGGCTGCAACGGATGATATTTTGAGAAAATCTCGTCTGGTGGTTTTCATATCACATTCATTATTTCAGATATGACAATTGTATCATACAGATTACATCGCAAAGGTATTTTGCATTTTGAAAGTATTTTATATTAAAGAACACATTTTTTGATATTTTTTATACCGAAAAAATTATTATTCATATATTTAACTGAATATTAAACACTTAATTCTTATTTAGAATGAATTTAAATCATTTAATCAAAAAAAACCACAAAATAGTAATCGAATATATCTATGAGTCCACTCCGAAAAGTCAAAAAGACCACTAATTCATAAATTATTTCAAAATAAAATTTTTAATCATTTGTATTCATAGATTTTAGAATTTAGACGTTAGACACAAATTGTTTTATTACAATAAATTACAATTTGTTACCAAGTATTGCATTTTTTTTTAATATAATCACCAATTAGTCAATATCTTAAAAAAGCACAACAGACTATTGTTGTATATTACGGTCAATTTTCAGCCCAGATTGCTGACAAGTTCCAATTTTCGTTTATCTTTAATTATCAAGAAATTACCATCAATACTAATCAACCCGTCTGAAATAAATTTCATAAGTGCACGGTTGGTGCTTTCGCGTGTTGTTCCAATCAGATTTGCTATTTCGGCTTGTGAGAGTGGAAGTTCAAAACTATCTGTTTTAAGAATATAATCACTAAGGTATAAAATGGCGTCAGCAACACGTCCGTATATTTTTTTTTGACTTTGATTAATAAGTTTATGACTCCCCTTAAGGTTATCTTTACAAAGCGTTACCATAAGTTCAAACGCAAATTTTCCGTTATCGTTTATTAAATTCTGAAAGGCAGAACTATTTATGAAACAAACATTTATATCTCTTAACGCTATGTAAGAAAAATGATTTATTCTATCTCCGAAAAGAGAGGTCATACCGAGATATGATTTTGCCCCCAACAATTTGAATATTTGTTCACGACCGCTGACACCTGTCATAACTTCCTTTACCAACCCTGTTCGCAAATATGCAACATGTGCGGTTGGTGTGCCCTCGTGATAAAGCGTATCTCCTGCCGCAAGGTCAGCTTGGGTGCAATTCTCCGAAAGGTATTGCTTTTCATCAAAACTTAAATGCTGTGTTGCACAAGCCATATCCGGACAATTTGTGCATTGAATAATTTTGCATTGCTTCATAAAAATTCATTTTTCACAAAAATAAACTTTTTATAGTGAACAGAAACACATTTGTCTGTGATATTTATCACAAGCAAAAATTTGATTCCCCTTTAAACAAGCCTTAACTTTGCACTATAAATAAATCGTAAATTTAAAAGTCATGGAAACGAGAAATGCAATTTTATTAAGTCTGTTTGCTCTTGCAGTTGTTTTGATAATTGATTATATTTTAATCAGTATAATGGGCTGTGTTTCATCTGCTTGTGGAGCTGAAAGCGGATTTTTTTGCACAATATTTTGTAAAATAGTCCCTATTGTTGTAGCACTTTCAATCATGATACCTGTTTTGATAAGTGTTTTCAGAAAAAAAAAACTAAATAACTAAGAATTTGCCCGGAAATTAACATTCTTAAAACTCAACCCTGACAAGATGTCCGAATCATGCACATTTGTCAATAATAGAAAAGAAATTATGGAGTCAGGGTTGTGTTTTGAAATAAGTTTTTTGTAAATATGAAAAAAACACTATTTTTGGAGCATGAGTTTACCGATTGCTCTAATTTTATTTAGGTTTCTGACTGCACTTGTCATTTTTTTCTCGGCATATTATCTTCGCGAAGATGCCCGTTCGGGTATCCTTGTGTTGATGTATTTGGGTTTATTGTCGGATATTTTTGACGGAATCATTGCTCGAAATCAAAACATTGCGACAGCAAAATTGCGCCGTTTGGATAGTCAAACCGATATGATTTTTTGGCTTTCAATCGGCTTTGCTGTATGGTTTTTGCACCCGGAAACGATTAGAACACATCACTTTGCCGTAGCCGCAATTCTGGGAATGGAACTAACGGTTTATGTGATTAGTTTTTTACGATTCGGAAAAGAAACATGCTTGGTTGTCAAAACTATGGGGCTTAAGTTTGTTGGTTGCCTTCACGTTTTTAATAGGATTCGGGTATGCCGGTATTCCGTTTTATACAGCACTTGTTTTAGGTTTAATATCTCATATTGACCGCATATTAATCACTCTAATTTTGCCAAAATGAACTCACGATGTGGTGCCATCGGCTTGGCATGCCCTTAAAATCCGTCAAGGAAAAACCATTAAACGACATAAATTATTGAATTAGAATTTTCAAAAAGGTGTTAATTTTTTTTCATAAAACTGTGTTATGTGAGTCTTTTAATATTTCAGGAGTTCTCAAACGATAAATTCAATTTATACATGTCTAAATATCAATATATTACCTACGAAACGAAATCTCAGACGGCATATATTACACTCA
>DYOJ01000018.1:15296-17137 GCA_020720705.1 Acetofilamentum sp. | reverse complement strand
AGTTTTCTTACAACGACTGATTATGACAATTCTCCGATACATTTTTTTTAAAATTTGAAGTAAGATATTTATTTTTCAAAAATATCGTAACCGGATTCAAAATAATTCTTATATTTGGGCTTTTACAGATTTATGAATTTCATCAAACATATAATATTTCTGATACTGCTTTCGGCGTTAAGCCTTCCGCTTGCGGGGCAATTAGGCTCGGTGGGTGTGCCATATATCCGTAATTACACCAATGAAGAATACAAAGCCGGAAATCAAAATTTTGCTGTAATTCAAGACAATAGAGGCGTGATGTATTTTGGTTCGTCATCGGTTTTGGAATATGACGGTACGCGCTGGATGAAAATCAATACCCCGAACAGTTCAATCATTTATTCGTTTGCCAAAGATGAGAGGGGGCGTATTTATGTAGGTGCAGGTAATGGCGAGTTAGGTTATCTCGGAGCAGATTCTGTCGGTAATATGACTTACATTTCGCTTTCCGGAAAAATTCCTGAAGCAAAAAGGCAATTTTCTAAAGTTCCGGCAATTGAAATCTATCAAAATGCCGTGATATTTTTGACCCCGCTGGCATTGTATATCTATAAAGATGATAAATTTACGGTCATTGATGTTCAAAATGCACTCGGAAATAATCGTTTCATTCGCCCTTTGCGAGTGTATAACCGATTGTTTATACAAGAACATAAATATGGTTTGTGGGAATATAAGAATGACAAATTAGTGCAGGTTCCGGGTGGAGACAGATTTTCTAAACCATTGATAACCGGAATGTTTCCGTATTCAAATGACAGTATCTTGATAACACTTTGGCAAGAGTCCCCCTTACTTTTTAAAAACAATAAATACTCAGAAAAAATAGTTGAGCCAATCGTAAAAGGTATGTACACAGCCGTCACCCGCGGCGATTCCGGGTATGCCGTTGGGTTGTTTACGGAAGGTTTGTTACTTACAAACAAACAATTCGGAATAAAAGAATATATTTCGACAAAAAACGGGCTTCAAAGCAATACTATATTAAGTCTTTATGCCGACCCGATGTACAATGTCTGGGCAGGTTTAGGAACAGGTATATCTTTTATAAACACAAATTCGCCTTATACATTTTTCAGTGATAAATCAGGATTGTCGGGCGTAACTTCATCGTCAATTTTACATGACAGTGTGCAATATGTAAGCAGCTCGACAGGTGTTTTTTATTACGATTTGCATCGTAAATCCATTTCGGACAACGAACGATTCACGCCTATTAAAAACAGCAAAGGAGCGTCTCAAATTTGGAAAATAGATACTGTCGCAGGTCAATTACTCGGAGCTGGTACCCTCGGGCTTTTTGTTATTGAAAATTTTGAAGCAAAATATATCCTCGAAGACCAAGCAATACGTTCGTTTATTCGATTAAAAAACAATCCGAACAGAATAATCGCTGCCGGCGGTACGGGGCTTTCAGTTTTTGAACTTATTGACGAAAAATGGATATTTAAAAACAAAATTCCGAATTTTACAGATGATAGCAAGCACATTGAGGAGTGTGCCGAAGGTTATCTCTGGATATCCAACCAAAATAAAGGAATAATCAAATTAAAATTAAATGAAGATTTAGATTCTGTATTGATTAATAAACAATACACTTCTGTAAACGGATTACCCTTCGATATAGGAAATTATGCTTTTAAATTAGATAATCGAGTGGTATTTGCCACAGATAGCGGGATATATCGTTACGATTCAAAATCTGACCGAATGCTTAAGGATTCTGTTTTCTTAAAATATTTGGGGCACAAAAAAATTACGAATATTCATCAATCCAAAGATGGCGGAATTTGGTATAA
>DYOJ01000018.1:0-15196 GCA_020720705.1 Acetofilamentum sp. | reverse complement strand
ATAAGCGGAGATTCCCTGATTTTTGGCGGAACTTTCACGGATGAGTTTGGTATTCCCACTTCCGACCAACCCAAAACAATGATACCTGTTTTGGAATACAACTATAACGGTTTAAGGTTCTTATTCTCAGCTTTATACTACGAGGAGTCCGAAAAAAACATGTACCGTTTTCGTCTTATCGGAGACGGAAAAGAAGAGTGGTCGGATTGGACCTCAAAAACGGAAAAGGAATACTCAAATTTATCTCCGGGAAAATACAAATTTGTTGTTGTTGCCAAAAATTTATACGGAATTGAAAGTGAAACCGCTGAATATCAATTTGAAATCTTACCGCCGTTGTATCAAACTTTATGGGCATATTTTGTATATCTGGTATTCTTTATTTTATTTGTCTGGGGCATAGTTCGTTTGAGTCTTCGCAGGGTACGTAAACAAAAGGAAAATTTGGAGCGTATTGTTGAAGAACGAACTTCGGAAATTCAACATAAAAACAGTGAACTCTCTGCTCTTAACGATGAAATATCCGCTAAAAATAAAGATATTACGGCAAGTATAAACTATGCAAAACGCATTCAGCAGGCAATGTTGCCGTTAGAACATACTATAAATCAAGGACTAAAAGATTATTTCATACTTTTTAAACCAAGAGATATTGTCAGCGGAGATTTTTATTGGTATGCTAAAAAAGAAGATAAAGTGTTTATCACTGCTGTAGATTGCACCGGACACGGTGTTCCGGGTGCGTTTATGAGCATGATAGGCAGTGAAATTTTAACCACTATCGTAGGAAAAGGGATATATAGCCCCGACCAAATTCTTGGTAACATGAATGACTATGTCCGGTTGGCTTTAAAGCAGGAAGAAACTGCAAATCAAGATGGTATGGACATGGCACTGTGTGTAATTGATGAAAAAGCAAAAACCGTAGAATTTGCAGGTGCAAAAAATCCGCTGATTTATATAACAAACGGAGAAATTTACCACATTAAAGCTGACAGAAAAGGAATAGGCGGAGGTAAAACTTTGAAACAAATGGAAGAATCTTATGAAATGCACACGATTCAGTATAATGCGCCAACGTGGTTCTACGTTTTTACGGACGGATATCAAGACCAATTCGGTGGACAGAGCGGTCGAAAATTTATGATTAAAGCCCTTAAAAATCTTTTGTTTGAGATTTACCAAAAACCATTCGCCGAACAAAAAAAGATTCTCAATTCTACCATTGAACAATGGATGAAAGAAGTAGGGCAAACTGATGACATCTTACTTATCGGCTTTAAATTAGAATAATCCAAACTCACAACAATAAAACTTGACACAATAAGTATCCTTCTGTTTGTAAAATATACATGACAAAGAGTTCAATCCTTAATACATTGCGAAGTCGAGGCGGGCAGATTCTGTGGAGTTTGCTTGCTGTATTGGTTTGGTTCCGGGCATACAGGGTGTACGATTCTTACGTTTCGATACACGAAAAACTGAATATCATTCAAAAAGTTTCCAAAACTGAATATGATATTCAACGATTTCATACCATTTTCTTTGATATTCGTACTGACTTTTCAGCCAAAGAAGATTACTACAATACGATTATCGCAAAATTGAAATCCGACCAAAGCGATTTAGAATCCATTACAAATAATACCAATGACAATAGTCTGCTTAATACAAATTTAAAATTGGCACTCGAAATATCGCATCAAATTCGGGAGCAAATAAGTGTTTCTCACATTGCGCAACAAGCTGTTCGCGGACGCAACAGCGAACTGATAAACGATATTTTGTTTACCGAAAAGCAAATCAAAGATGCTCTAAGTGTAAGTGTTGACTTTGAAACGGTTACAGATACCATTGCTGACACTATTTCTGTCAAATCCACACAAAACCCGTTTGAGAAAATCATCAAACTACGAAATACTGCCACCGAGAAATTGAATCAGGCTGATTTTGAACCACTTATCATCCTCATAGATAAATATATCAACGAGCAGAGCCCTGATAAACAAACCGAGACTAAAATTTTGACTTATAAATTTTATATCCTGAGATTTGTGGAGCATCTGAACGCTTCCGGTCTAAATGAAGAAAACCACCAATTGCGCTCCAAACATGAACAAACCGCAAATGAATACCATCAAACTCTGACCGAAATTGAGCAGATATTGACACAAAAACATAACTCAAGCAAACATTACGACCTCATAGCGGCATTCTTACTTATTTTGCCTTTTTTACCTTTAATTATAATCTTGATATTGAGAAACATATCAAAAAATAAGCAACTGTATCGTATTGCTTTAGCAATTGAAACCCTTATTAATTTTGACAAATCCGAGAAATTTGACAAAATTGAGAATGAAAAAATTATTAAGGCACTTTTTCGTGTAAACGAATTGAACAATAAGCACTTAGATAATTTGGAATTGCTTTTGGACAAGCCGAATACAGAGCTTGAGATTGATGAAAAATTCCTTCCGGATTCTTATCTCTCAAAATTGAACAGAACATTTTTTGACATCACTCAATCGTATAAAAACTCACTGAAAACCAACGAACAACGACTTCAATTTACTGAAAAATTAGGAGAATTTAACGCAATACTTCGCAATACAACAGGCACTCGCAAAGATGTTTCCTATACTTTAATTTCAACCCTTGCCGATTTTTTACAAATTGAACTTTGCGGCATCTATGCTGTTCGTTTATCGGATAAACAAGTCCGGTTGGAATTGGATGCTGCTTATGCTTATAATCTACGAAAAGAAACTCTGCGTGTATTCGCTGTCGGCGAAGGTTCGGTAGGTGCTTGTGCAGAAGAAAATAATTTAATTTATATCGAAAATATTAAAGATGAGCATCTTACAATAACAACAGCTTTCGGACAAATGCACCCGAAACATCTTTACTTGTATCCGATTTCATATAGCGAGCAAGTTTACGGTGTTTTGGAACTCGCATGTTCTCAAAAACTTGATGTTCACAAAACCGATTTTTTAAAGTCATTATGTAGAGATATTGCTTTGACGTTTTCTTTCCTAAAATCAGAGAAAATTACAGTAAAAGCCTCGAAATAAAATACTTGCAATGATACAATATATCGAACTTGTAAACCACGTTTTAGAAAACGGAATAAAAAAAAACGACCGCACCGGCACCGGAACTTTGAGCGTGTTTGGTTCTCAAATGCGATTCGATTTGGAATCCGGCTTTCCTTTGCTCACTACAAAGAAGCTCCATCTCAAATCCATCATACATGAATTGTTATGGTTTATCAGTGGTTCGACAAACGTTAAATACTTGCAAGATAATGGTGTGCGAATCTGGAATGAATGGGCAGATGACGATGGCGAACTCGGTCCGGTGTACGGATACCAATGGCGCAGTTGGACAGCAAACGGCAACAGACACATTGACCAGCTCTCACAAGTGATTGAAGCCCTGATTCAAAAACCGGATTCTCGCAGACACATCGTAAGTGCTTGGAATGTAGGCGATTTGGATAGTATGAAACTTCCGCCGTGCCATATATTATTTCAATTTTACGTTGCCGATGGTCACCTGTCGTGTATGATGTATCAACGAAGTGCCGATATTTTTTTGGGTGTTCCGTTCAATATTGCGTCTTATGCCTTGCTATTGAGTATGATAGCACAAGTTACCGGATACAAACCGGGCGAATTTATTCATACTTTGGGCGATGCACATATTTATACAAACCATATCGAACAATTGCAACTGCAACTTACCCGTAAGCCCTATCCGCTGCCTACTCTAAAATTAAACCCGAGTGTAAATTCGATTTTCGATTTTAAATTTGAAGATATTTCACTCGAAAATTATCTGTCGCACCCTCATATCAAAGGAGATATTTCGGTTTGAAACTATTGATTATCAATCAATTTCAGAATTTTAATGCTTGATAATTTACGTTTACAAACTTACACGATGTTTCCAGCGTTTGTGAGACCATAGCCACTCTTCGGGACGCTCGTAGATTTGTTTTTCGAGAATTTGGGCATACCTCTCTGTCAATTTTCTGTCCGGCAATGATTGCGGATTGTCGCACACAAGTTCAAACCGAACTTCATAAAAACCGCGTTTTACCCTGTTCACGTGTGCATACACTATCGGATAATTAAATTGATGTGCATATTTTTCAGTGCCGTGCAGAAATAATGTTGCTTGTCCTAAAAAATTGACTTTCACTGACTTGCTTTGGTTGCTCGGGCTTTGGTCCGAGAGCATAAAAATTATTTGAGGCTTCGTTTGCGGAGCGGTAAAAAACGCATAAGTGTCTGTTATCGAAATCATATTTGCTCCCCATGTTGAACGCGATTTCCGAGCATACATATCTATTCGTTTGTTTTTCAAAGGCTTATACAGAGCATATAATTCATGCGGCAACACATAAGCACCTATTCCTCCCCATTCCCAATTGGAATAATGGGACGCATACGCAATAATTGTTTTTCCTTCGTTATAATATTTTTGCACAATTTCATAATCCGTAATTTTGAAACGGCGCAACATTTGGCGTTTTGTTATCGCAAAAGCCTTGATGCCTTCTAAGGTAATATCAGCCAAATGTTTGTAAAATTTCTTGGCAATTTTCTGAATTTCAGCTTCTGATTTTTCAGGAAATGAATTTCGTAAATTCTTTATAATCACCTTTTTGCGATAACCAAAAATATAGTAAAAAAACACGTACAAAATATCTGACCAGATATAGAGTATGGGAAACGGAATGAGCCAAAAACTTGACGTCAATAGTCTAAAGAAAATATATCCGAAATATGATTTCACAAAACAATTTTCGACAAAGTTATTAAATTGTAAGCAGTTTAGAAAAATATTTACAAATTAGAGGAATTCAGTGTTTGTAAGAATATGTTTAAATTATTGATTCAAAGTTGATTATAGATATTTTTTAATCGAATGTTTTGTCATTCAATACTTCGTTAGATTTTAGAATTTAGATGTTAGACATTAGACTCAAATCGCTTAATTCCAATTAGTTACAATCATACTCTTATTCGAGAAATTTTCTTATCTAATTTACAATAAATCAATATCTTACAAAAAATATTAACGGAGTATTGTCATTTAGTCGTCATACAAATTTAAAAAGTGGTTTCTTTTTAAATTTCCGATAGTTTTTCCAAAAACATTAAAGTGCAATTTCGCTTCATCATATAGTCGTTCAATGTGTTATGCGTTTTGTTACATTGACCTGTAATTACCAAGTTGTTTCATCGTATTCAATCAAAAACGTAGATAGTTCAACACCGTTTATTTGCTCAGTTTGTTCTGTTACAGTTTCGGGGTAGCGAGTATCGTTGGGGCAATATACAAGGTAAATTCCCCTTGTTTGTCCCAGCGTTTTGCAATAATATGCGAGTTGTTTTTTGCCTTCGGTAAAGCGTTTCGGACTTGTATATATTTTTGTTTCAATTAGTAACTCGTTGTTTTTCAAGTTAATAATCATATCGCTTTTACCGAGTCCTGTATTCGCTTCTCGATAAATTTTTCCGCTAAGTTCGTTGATAACTGCGTGAATGTAGGTTTCAAAACTGTAAATTAACGCAGCTTCTTTTATGGATTTGTAATTTCCGTTTTCGTCTTTTTCGCGGTGCGGATTGAAACCCCGTTTTTTAATGTATTCCTTGTAGGTTTCAATTAGTTTTTCGAGTTTTAAAACTCCTGTTTCGGTAAAATAATCTTTTACAAAAATTGTTCGGCTAATTTGACTTTGCTCCCCGTTTGTGTATGGATAGAACGCATCGTAAAGGCGTTTTTTGTAAAACGGAACCCAAAATTCAACAAAACCGTCTTTATCTTTTTTTATTAATCCGTTTGTGTGTAATAGTTTTATGCTTGGTCGGTCTATTGTGAATGGAATTTTTTCTTCGGTAAACAGCAATCGTTCAACAAAACTTCGTTCTTCTTTTGCTTTATTCAAAATATTTGAAAAGTTTTTGTCTATGGCTTCAGTCAAATACCAATCTTCAATTTTCAAATAATCATCATAAGTTAAAGTTTTTTTTGCGGGATAATCCTCTACTAATTTTTTTGCAAATCCGTTTACTAATCCGGGCTGATTTGCCGTTATTTCTGAAATTTTTTGTTTCACGTTTGTTTCAAATAATTGTCCGGTTTCGTTTTCGTGTTGCCCGAGCAGGTCTAAAACTTCTGCGTCAGTAAAATACGGAACATTCAGATTATCAGTGATATTAAACGGACTTGCATTGTCGCTTACAACGCCAACAATGTTGGAAACGCCTACAAGAATAACGCTTTTTAAACAATGATTTTCTCTCGAATGGTAAGCATTGCGGATTGAATGTAAAAAAACATTAAAATAATCTTTGTTTATACCCTCTACTTCGTCAATTATTAGAACACATTTCCCGTGTTTCTGATTTTGAATTTGCTCGAAAAAATCAGGAATAGTCTCAAAATCATAGTTTATATTCCAAAATTCAGAAATATTTCTTTTGAAACTTTTAATAAATGTTTCAATTTTTTCATCAATGTAGTTTTCAAAATTGATATGAGCCACCTTATAATTCTGCTCTGTTAATTTTTCGGCAAGTTGCCTAGAATAGGTGCTTTTGCCCGTTTGGCGGGGTGCCCAAATGGTAAAATACCGTTCGTCGTTTACCAATTCAATGCCTTTTTTTATTAAATCGGTTCTTTGAACTGTGTAATGTTTTGCCGGAATATTCGGACCCGAAGTATTAAAATATCTCATTGGGTTTCAATTTAACTTTTGCAAAAGTGCGAATACCAAAATTGCTATTCACTTGCATACTTTTTTTGTAAGGCATTTTGTTCCGATAACTTACGATATAAATGCCGGAGGTGAAAATAGTAAAATCAACATCTGCACCACTATCAATGACTGCGCAACGGAAACATGCGAAACGTGTTCGGAGAGCGAGCAACAACACCCTCAACGGAAAGAAGTGTAACTGTCCGACTCGGTTGTCTTAGTGTTCAATGTCTTTATTTTCAGAGTGTTGCGTTTTTAGTGCAAGGGCTTCTTTGGCGTGTATCAGTCTTAGTTCGGCTTCGAGAAGTTTTGCTTGTTCTTCAATAAATAATCGCTTGTCTCTGAGTTCGCGCAAGATTTCTTCGTTTTTTAAATTATGACCGACTTCGATATCGTCAATTACAAAGTCTGTAATTTTGTAGCTTGTTGTAACTTTTTCCATATTTTTCAAAATATGTTCCGTAATATTCGAGCTGTTTAGAAAAATTTCTTGAACGCTGTCATATTCGGCAATAACTTCTTTGACAACATCTTTGAGCTTGGACACAAGTAAATTGCCGTATATTCCGTTCAAATAATCTTCGATGCAGGGTTCTCTTCGGATTTTTATTTTCAAAATCAGTTCTGTTCCGTTTTTTAGGACGGTGTAAACGGGTTTGTACGTCAGGGTTTCCGGTGAGAGTGCCGCATCTATGACGTGTGCAATATTTTTGGTTTTTTTCTCGATACGCAGGGCGGTATCCCAATTCACTTCCAAGCCGTATTCTTTAGCTTTCAGAACTGCTGAACTCAATTTATCCACATCAACACCGGACAGTTTGAGGGTGAATAAACTTTTTAGTTCTATTTTGGAGTTATAGGATTTTAATTTTTCGTGAATATCAATAATGCCGGTAATTACGGATGGGTCGAGATTTGCATTAAAAATATATCGAAGGTCAATACCTTTGTCTGTTTTTTTGAGCTTTTGATAGGCTTTTATGAGTTTTTCCGTTTTGAACAGGCAATATTTACAAGCTGTAAACTCGGCAAAACTTATGGACGGTTCAAGTTCTTTTAGTTCAGCTAAGCTGTTAATAATCAATACTAAATCCAGCTTGGTTTTTGCAAGTTTTGCAAGGTCGTCAAAAGATGTTTCGATTTTTATTTTTTGAGCATGAATCCAACCTCTGAGCAGGTTTGTGTATTCGTCTCGGCTGAGTTTTGCTTCACGAAAATCGCTGACCGGTAGAATTAAATTTTCTTTAGCAGCAAGCGCCGAGAGTTCTGCAAATTCTTTGATATTTGCTCTTTTTCGATACATTTGTATCAAATCTTCGAGCGGAACGGGTACGCCGGCTTCCTGCAAAGAGATAAAAGCATCGGCAACGAGCTTGAGTTCATCTTGCGGAATTTTGTAACTGAGCAGTTCGTCAAATACTGTTTTTGGTTTCATGCGTTCTGCTTTTAATTTCGGCATCAATCAATGCCTTGATGTCCACTTCTTGCCGGGCAAGGGTTGCAAGTTGTTCGTATTCAATACGTATGCCCTTATTTCTCGCATAGCGAAAAACATTACTGATTTGATTTACGTCAGGTTCAAAATCGTACTTAATGTAGTTGTTTATGGTTTCTAAATTTATTTTGAAACCGTTTCCTTCCGAGCGTATTAAACTCATATAAATTTCAGCCGGGTCTAATAACAAGTTCATTTTCAGTATTGTTTCGCTAATGCTTTTCTTGAGACGATTTTTTCCTTCTATGGTATAAACGTTTGCAAAGTTTTCGGAAGCTTCCGCACTAAGGTCGGGATAAAGTTTGGTAACGGTCTCAACGGATGCGCTTTTGGCTTCGGATAGAATTTTAATCGTTTTGAGAATATTGATTTTATCGTCAAAAAGTTCTAACAAGGTCTTGTCGGGAATTTTTAGTTTATTGATAGCCAGCACTTTTAACACATTCGCAAAAGTATCGGGTCGGATGCCTTTGAATACAGCTTTCATAAATAATTCCGGCGAAACAGAATTATCTTCTTTTACAACAGCAAGATAGCTTTTTAAGATTTTTGTGTTTTCATCGTTTGCAAAATAAAGCGTCTGAAGTTCATCGAGGGTAACGGGGCGGCTGTTTCGTTGTTTTTTTGAATTTGCTTTAGATTCTGCCAGCCTGTCAATGATGCGTTTGATATTTCGATTTTCTCTGTTAAGTTTTAAAATATCTTTGACATCCAAGCCGAGTTGTTCGGATTTTGATTTTGCGTGAGCGTCAAGTAATGTATTGTATGAATGGTTTTTATAGATATATCCTAAAATAATGGTTTTAACATCTTCAAATTCAAGTTCACCGTTCTCGAGTTGTTTGACAATTTTATCTTTCCTGTTTATTTCATGATAAATAGCTCGTATGGTATCACAATCCAATTTCCGATTTCCGGATTGTATGGCAAGTTCGTGGGCAAGTTTACGAAAACTACGGCTCACATCATAGCAAATATACTTTGATACAAGTTTGTTAAAAGGGGCTTTGATATATGCTATGAAATTTTTCATAAATTACCTTATGGTAACTTTTAAATCACGCTCGCGCAGGGCTTGCATCATGGGTTTAAGAAATGAGTATGTTCCGTGTTTAACATCAGCTTTTCCTCTGAAATGCACTAAGAACGTACATTGCAAGGCTTGTTCGTGTGGGTGCTCGCAAACGGTCATCAAGGCTTCGGTTACATAATCAAACGTATGATAATCGTCGTTGTGCAATATCAATTGTTTTAGATTAAGTGAATCAGAATCAGAGGCTTGCTCTGTTTTTGAGATTTCTTTTGTTCCGTTGTATGCCATGTTTTGTCGGTTTTAAAATGAATAAAAAATCTTCGGTAATCGTTAAGGCGGTAGTAATTCGTATTTTTTTAATTAGTTTGAATTTTAGTCTGTTTAAGATTTATAGTTGAGGGTTTAAATGTTTTCAATCCTTGATATTTTGTCAAATTCAAAAATATTTTAGGAGGTATTTTATCTTTTAATAAATTTAATAAAATATTGATAATGTGATAATTAACTAAATGTCAATCCCCGTTTTTTAACAACCTTTTTAAGCAAAAAAAAATCATTTTTTTGTGTGTAACACGGATTTGGAAATCCGTGTTACATGGATGTTTCATATTTTACAAATGCTGATTATGGTTTTTGTAATTTAAGAGCGTCTGCAATATTTATTTTGGTTTCATCCTTATAGGCAATCAAAAATATATCGGTATAACCGGCAGCTTTGAGTTTATTTTTTTCAACCGTTGCAACAGTATAGTCGGTAAATTGTCCGGCAGAGTATATGGTCAGTCCGGTTTCTGCATCTTTGCGAGATATAATGGTGTATGTTTTTGAAATTGCATCAAAACGCGCTTGTGCTTGGGGTGTAATTCCTGCCGCAAAGGCGCCTATCTGTATTGAGAAATACACTTTTTCGGTCTTTGTAGGGGTATTCTTTTTTGTTGAACCTTCTGTTTTTTTTGCGTCTGAAACAGAAACCGGTTCGCCGTTTCGGTATGCTGTAACAAAAGCACTTTCAAACCCTTTTTTGACAATTCCGTTTTTGGCTTCTGCGGCTTCGTCGTAAGAGGTGAAAGGACCTTGCATGTATTTAACGCCGCCGGGCGTATGCTCTTGCATAAGCGGTTTGATGTATTTAATTTCAATATTTGTTTTTGGCATTTTGAACAATCCGAATTGAACCGCATATACCAATCCTTTGGTCGTACGAACGTCTGTGCCTTTTACAAAATCATAATCTTCGGTTCCGTAATTTAACTCGGGCAATTCAAATTTTTTCAAATTACTATCCGTTGAAACAGGTTTATCAACGGTTTCGTCTGCTTTAACGGCTTCTTTAACTTTGGTGTAAGAGGTTCGTTTGCCGTCAATATACGCAACAATGTATGCGTCTGTGAATCCGACCTTTTTAATTTCCGTAAGATTTTGTTCAGCCTGTGCAGCCGTTCTCCACTCGCCGAACATGTATCGTTTGTATGCGTTATTGACAAAAGCATCGTAGCTTATCGGTTGAAATTTTTTGTATTTTTTTGCAGAAAGTGTGTCTTTAAAAACGCCGACTTGTACTTTGTAAATCAGCCCCTTTGCATGTACAAGTTTCTGATGTTTGGGGTTTTCAAACGTGTAAAAGAAGGAGCCTTTGTAATTGTATTTTTGTGTTTTGGACGATTTGTTTGTGGTTGAATCCGGTTTTGTGGTGTCGGTTTTTACGACATCCGAATTGTCTGTACCTGTGGACTTTGTATCATCCGTAACAGATAGAGTAGGGAGGGGTTCAACCGGAAATCCGAAATACACTGAGTAGGCATTTTCTTGTTCCTGCACTGCAAATAACGCAGACTGTAACGCTTCCATCAACACCAAATATTCATCCGATTTGTATGGCTGAAAGGTTGCATTCGCAGTCGTATTTTTTGAATTTTCGTATAATTTGGCGGCATTTTGTTCGTAATCTAAGCCTTTTTTTGCTTTATCCGGGGCATTGGTCGGGCGAGCTTCCGCAAAATGAGTTTTATACACATTATATTTATTTTCAGTGCTTTGCAGATATAAGTTTGCAGCTTTTATCATTTCGGAATACACCAATATTTCTTTATCTGCAATTTGAGCTTGAATTTGTTTTATTGAAGTTTGGGACGTTTCCTTTTTGAGATTTTCTTTCAAATTTTCGATTTCCAAAAATGTAATATCAGATGCTTTTGTAATGTCATCTGCTTCTTTTTTAATGGCTTCCGAGTTTTTAAATTCTGTTTTCTCCTCCTTACTCAGGGAAAGTTTCGGAAGTATCAGTTCCGATTTTGATTTGTATAAATTTTTGTCCGTGTCGGGGTTATAAGTTTCATTTTTATCGCCGGTGTTTGAATTGTTATCCGGCTTAGTTTTGTCCGGTTTGGTTGTATCGGTTTTGGTTGTGTCTGTATCAACGACAGTCTCATTTTTATCTTCCGGAAGTTCAAATTTCGCATCCGAATCGTTGTAAATCAGCCCAAAAGATAATTCTTGTAACGAAAGTGCATTGAATTGTAAGCTGTCAGCTTTTCTGTACAGGTCGTATTTTTCCTGTCTTTCGGCAGATGCACCTTGTTGTCGCAATTTTTCGCCTTTTGCAAAATCGTTGCCTGCGGATTGGCTCAAAAATTCAACTTTCTTTTTTGTCAATTCGTCTTTAACTTCGACTGTTTTTAACTTCTTTCTGTAAATATCGAATGTGTTTTGGTTCGCTGTAAACATTATTTCAAAACCTTTAATTGCACGTTCCAAAGCGTTTTGTTTGCTTTTGCCGGCTTTTTTCTGATATTTTTCGATGTCTTTTGGTCTCATGGCATCTTCGGCAATTTTTTGATAACCTTCGGCTTTCAAAAAATCTTCGTCAGCTTTTTTAAGCTCTTTTTCGGCTTTTGTCATTTTTTTGTAAGCCGATGCCAAATCCGAAAGTTCAGATTTATTGAATAATTTTGTGTAATAAGATTTTGTCTTTAAATCGCCGAATTTCGGATATACAGCCGGATATGATGAAAACGCCACAATTGACGTCCAAATACCGAGTAGTATCAGAAGCGGAAGAAATTTTGCGGAAATTGCTTTAAATGAGTTCATTGCACGATTTTTTGGTTCTATAAATTTCATATCTTTCTCAAGATTTTGCAAATGGTAAAAGTATATAATAAATCACAAACTTATGATGTTTTTGTCAAAAAAAAGACAAAATAATTCATTGGTAAACTATTCAAAACAAAATTCAAAACAAACTTTAAATATATTATAACAATATGATAATCAATTTCATATAATCAATTGATGTTTTTTTCAAAACCACGCAGATTTACTCAAAACAGGGTTAAACCAGCGGTTTTGAAACTTAAGTAATAAAGTCTAAAATATTTGTATAAAACCATTTTACGTATTTTGAATCTTAAAAATTCCGATTTTTTTAATAAACAAGTCTTCAGTTTATAAAAATATCCTTAAATTTACAACCTAATTTTTGGCAGCCGAAAATGTCGAAATAATCTTAGATTTTAGATTTCAGAATACAGACAACAGACTCTGAAATATTGTAATTCTGTATTTTAGAAGTAAATTAAGTGATATTAATTTTTCGGTTTAATATAAAACCAACAATTATTGAGTATGAATGCAATTATTGTCATCAGTCGGATACTTATCGGAGCTTTATTCGTTTTTTCAGGCTTCGTGAAAGCTGTGGACCCTATCGGTTCACAAATAAAACTCGAAGATTATTTTGAAGCAATGGGCTTAATGTCGCTTGAGCCTCAAGCATTGTGGATGAGCATGTTACTTAATACTGCCGAAATTGTTCTGGGGTTGATGTTGTTTTTGAACAGCTACCCGAAACTTGCACTTTACGGTTCGGTAGCGCTGATGCTTTTTTTTACTCCGCTTACATTTTGGCTTGCAGTTGCAAATCCGGTTTCGGATTGCGGTTGTTTCGGAGATGCAATTACCCTGACAAATTGGCAAACCTTTTGGAAAAATATTGCTATTGACGGCGTTTTGCTGCTGCTGTATGTGGGCAGAAAACAATTGAAACCTCGCGTAAATTCGGTTAAACAATTCGCAATTACAACCTTGTCTTTGCTGATTGCCTTTGGTTTTCAATTTTACAATTTGAATAATTTACCGATTATTGATTTTCGACCGTACAAAGTGGGAAATAATATTGCCGAGTTAATGAAATCGCCCAAAGATGCTCCGAAAGACATCTACAAAACAAGTTTGTTTTACAAAAATTCTAAAACCGGAGAGCGAAAAGAATTTACACTCGAAAATGCACCCTACGAAGATTCATTGACTTGGGCTTACGACACAACGATAAATATTTTAGTATCAAAAGGTTACGAACCACCGATACACGATTTTAAAATAACACTTTTGGACGGCACCGACATCACCTCGCAAGTATTAGCGGATACAACTCCTGTTTTTATTCTTGTGGCGTACGATTTATTACTTTCCGACCTGTCAAATTCGGCGGATATTTACAGATTAAAACAATATGCTGACAGTAAAAATGTTGGCTTCGTGGTATTTACGGCATCAGGCGAAACAGATATCAATTCTGTAAAGTCGCAATTTCCGGAAGGAATTCCTTATTTTAATGCCGATAAAAAAGTGCTGAGAACAATCATTCGCGCAAATCCGGGTTTGGTATTGCTCAAAGGCGGAACGGTTGTCGAAAAATGGCATCATCGAAATATTCCCGAAGAAAAACGGTTGGATAAGCTATTGAATTAATGAAAATTGAAACATTGAGAAAAAAAGACGATGTGCAATTTGAATTTAATTTTATGAATTATACTTTCATAGGGAATAAAAAGGGATAACGAATGAAGCTAAATACTTTATTTTTAGTTGTTTAAAACAATATTTACCTACAACTATTAACCTTAAACGTTAAACAGTCTTTGTAAGAAAACTCATAACACATTGTAATACTTAATGTTATACACATATTTCAAATGAATGTTTTAAGAAATTCTGTTGAAACACAGTGGAAATTCGATTGAAACTAAAAAAAACAATGAATGACTACTTTTTGACTATTGAATGACTACTAAATGACAAAACTTTCGATAGATAAAATGACAATAACCAACATAATATCAAACATTTACACGTTTTCTGACAGACACTGAATATGACTCTCACGACCTATTTTCAAATAGATATTACGCCCGAACAAGTTGAGTATGCAAAGAAATTGGTTGATTACTCGCTTGTAAATCACAAAGTTCGGAATATTTGGAGCGATACGGCACACGAAAAGCGCACCTTAGAACTTCGACTTACGGGAACTTTAGGGGAAGTGGTTTTTGCTGATACTTACCGAAAGCAACGACCGACTCGTTCTTTCGGTGCCGCTGACGGACAAGATTTCGGATGTGATTTTATGCTTGAAACTCGTTCGGGCATAAAAAGTTTCGATATTAAAACCATGAGGCGAATCTCAAATGTTTTTTATGATAATTACATCTTAAACATACCGCGCAGTCAATTATTTCGTGCCGATTCTTTAACCGATTATTATTTTCATATCAGCTTACACACCGAAAAAAACGGCAAACAAATTGCAACATTTGTGGGCTATGTAGCAAAATCCGATGTAACAAACGGTATGATAGGAAGTTTATTCGAGTGCGGCGCAAAACGAACGCGTGCAAACGGTACTTGCTTTAATTTTACCGCAGATACTTATGAAATTTTGTTGAAAGATTTTACACCGCCGCACGTAGGCAACAGTATCAGAAACCTTGTCGGATATCAAGAATTGAAAATACGAACGAAATCATAATCCGAGACCCAATTTTTGCCGATTGTCGGAGCGTTTTTTTTTATTCAATTGAAATTCTAAAACAGTATATGACAACCAATGACAACC